>VGYL01000306.1 GCA_016872975.1 Planctomycetota bacterium | reverse complement strand
TTTCAAACCGACAAGTACACAGGGAGTAAGAAAGGCATTATCCGCATACAGTTCTCCACGCACAGGCGGAGAAAGGTGGTATTATGATAACGAATGAACGGCAATATCGTGTCACTAAGACTCAGCTAGAGAAGCTGCGCGGAGCGATTCGCTCCTTCGATGTCGTAGCGGCGACTGAGCATCTGAAATCGAGCGTACTGGCGAAAGCCGAGCTAGCCGCGCTTCGCAGCGAATGCGAGGCTCTCTCGCAACAGATCCAGGAATATGAGACCCTGAAGTCCGGTACTGTCGAAATCCTCAAGGCATCTAGTCTCGAAGCCTTGCCACAGATCCTCATCAGAGCACGGATCGCCAAAGGGCTCTCACAGCGAGAACTTGCGGAAGCCGTCGGTCTGAAGGAACAGCAAATACAAAGGTACGAAGCAGGAGAATATGCCTCCGCTAGCATCCGACGCCTTGCGGATATTGCCGCTGCGCTTGGCTTGAATGTAAGTGAAGTTGCTGAGTTCAACACCGTACAAGAGAAACGCTCACAGACGCACACAAGTGATTTGGCATGGGACCAGTTTCCAATTAAGGAAATGTATCGACGTAGTTGGTTCGAAGACTTCTGCGGTACTACGGCGGCGGCTGTGGCCAATTCTGAAGAGCTTGTCAAACAGTTCGTCGCAGATGCCATTCATGGTCCGGTGCGAGCGGCAGCACGACAGCGAGTGCGTTCCGGAGGACTCGTAGACTGGTATGCCCTTCTTGCGTGGCAATGCCGCGTCATTGCTCTTGCCAAAAAGGAGACGCTTCAAGGACAGTACCAGCTTGGTACAATCACGGATGATTGGTTCGTGCAGCTCCTCCGTCTAAGTCGCGCGAATGACGGACCCAAAGCGGCCATCGATTATCTGCGACGTTCGAATATTCGAGTAGTCCTTGAGCCACGTCTTCAGCAAACACATCTGGATGGAGCAGCGTTTCTCCTCTCGGATGGTTCACCGATCATCGGGCTGACCCTGCGGTATGACAGACTTGACAATTTCTGGTTTGTGCTTATTCACGAGCTTGTCCACGTGAGAGAGCATCTGCACGAGGGCGATATCGAGAGCATATTCGACGATCTGGATGCACAAGCTGATGATGTTGAACAAGCCGCCGACAATCTGGCGAGCGAAATCCTGGTTCCTTCGGCCCAATGGGAAAGCGCCTTGGCCCGTTACGTCAGAAGTAAGGAAGTAATTGAGAACTTCGCGGAACAACTAGGCATCCACCCCGCGATAGTTGCCGGCAAGATACGAAGGGAGGCCGATAATTATACGATCCTCGTCGACATGGTCGGCCAAGGAGAGGTAAGGAAGCTGTTTCCAGAGATCCACTTTGCTTAGCGGAGAACCGGATCATGAGGTTTAGTCATCTCCATTATGTGCCATGCCTTCAATGGAAGCAGGGTGAATATCAAGCCCTCTGGCAATTGTCGCCCAAGACTCGGGGCGTTCTCACGCCGCTCATTGAGGTGCCAGGGGTTGGATATGATTTTGAGAACGCAAGAAAGGCAAAGACAATAGACGAGCACTTGGCTCCCTTTGCAAAAAGAGTCCATGAGAAATGGGGGAGATTGCCGTGTTTCGTTGACCTGAACCTCATCTCGCCCAATGAACGATTGACCAGGGGGGTTCATCCAGTGCGTTTTGTATTCGAACAGCTGCAAGAGAGGCAGTGTCCGGCCGTACCCGTCACAGGTATAGATAGGGATGATGCGTATCAGCAAGAGATTAGAAGCATTGTGACGCGAAAGGAATCTGGGATTTGCCTGAGAATAGGAATAGAACAGGCCGCTAGAGGATCATTCAAGAGGGAACTCGATTCTCTGGTATCAAGATTGGACGTCACGAGGGAAACCTGTGATATGATCATGGATCTACGCGCGCCCAATTTCATTCCACTTGGTGGGTTCGCCAAGGCAATCCAGTCCCTTGTGACTTCCTTTCCCCATCTGCATGATTGGCGAAGCTTCACACTGCTGGGAACCTCGTTTCCGAAGACAATGACCGGCATCAGGAAGGGAGGCGAAGTCGTACCTCGGCATGAGTGGATGCTATACAAGACTCTGATCGCGGGTTTCAAAGGCACAGAGTTGCGGCTCCCTACGTTTGGTGACTACACTATCAGCCACCCAGGTGGCCCCGAACTCGATTGGAGAGTAGTGAAGCCTCCAGCGACCATAAGGTACACCATTCCCGATGGCTGGTACATCGTAAAAGGCGAGAACGTCAGGGACTACGGTTTTAAGCAGTACCATGAACTCAGTCGGCTCGTCTTGGCCTCTCGCCATTACTGCGGGCCAAGTGCATCGTGGGGAGACGCCTATATCCAGATGTGCGCAGACAAAAACGCCAGAACCGGCAATCTATCTACGTGGCGGCAAGTTGGTGCCAACCATCACGTTGAGAGGATCATCCGCGATATCGCCAGTTTTTACGCGTCTTCAAGTGCTCCCTGACGACTCTCCCAACGTCTCGAGCGTCAAGAATGCTCACAAAGTACTGATACAGGTCAGCGCGCGGCTGCCGGAGAATGCGAGGCGGTACTCCTTTTTGGCGCAGTACCTCGACTACTTCACTTCGCCACAGAAGGCGTGCAACTGAAATGGGGTCCACGCGCTCGTTTGTTTTGGCATCGCGCAACGTCTGGAAATTGATTGCTCCCCTTGGACCCCTGACAGATAGGATCAGACCCCACCATCTGGGAATGTGTCTCCGAGCACATTTGACGTGGCGTTCTCCAACAATCATGAATACTCTATCGAAGATCGCATTGTACGCTCTGATCTGCTCGGCTAACCTCTTTAGCGAGTCGCTGTCGCTCTTGATCTCATATCCCACGAGACGCCCATTGACGAGGGCGATATCCGCCCGGCACCTCCCGTGGTTCAAACCAAGCTCATTCACAACGAGGGTTCCTCCGTGGGCATGTTGTCGCCGCAATCTCTTTCTGTGAAAGTTCTCTCTGATTTCAGCATCATTCATAAACAACACCCTGCAGAAGACACAGTTGCTTTCATCGAATGATAGCACACCCGGAGGTTAAGTAAAGCTCTGGAGGTGCTGAAAATGGCAGGTAACAATGGCATGAAGAGACACCCGGAGCTCGACTTCTGCGATTCTCCTGCAGGTCCTGGGGACCCACCCTATTACCGGTTACGGAAGCGGCACCAGACGGTTGAAGTGAATCCAGGGGGCCCCTGGGGTCACGTCGTGGCATTCACAGTGCCATTCGGGTCTGCCCTTATAGCTTTGACGGGGGAGAGAGGCTGGAAGGGGAGAATTGGAATACTGGAAATTCCATCCTTCCTCCCTCGGGCGGGTTGTGGAAGGAAAATGGCCCCGACCGGGGGCGGTCGGGGCCATGGTTGCGGAGAGTATCGTCTTTATTTGGTGACCCGGATGTCGTCGAGGTAGATCCGGCCGGCACCGCCGGGTTTGGGGGCGGCTTTGTCGCCCAGGCCGAGGGTGATCCTCTTGATCCGGGCGGGGTTGACGCCGGTGAGGGCCTCCAGCGGGATCTTCCATTCGGTCCACCGGGCCGCACTGATGACCGCGGCATCCGGATGGACGACCGTCGCGGTGCGGTTGGTGGCGTCGCGGATGGCGACGTACAGCGGCGCGGGGCCGTTGCCGGCCCGGCCGCGGACGAAGAGAACCAGCGTGGTCATGTCGCCCACGGTCCAGTCCTGGGCCGTCGCGAAATCGCGCTCGGCCTCGCTGTAGAAGGGGGCGTTGACGTTGTTGTAGTCGAGGGGCATCGCTTGCTTACCGCCGTGGACGATCGTCCGCTCGGCGAACGGGGCGGTCGTGTTGCCGACCTGGGAGCCGGTGTTGTTCGTCCAGCCGTCGATCCAGGTGTCGAAGATCGTCGTGCCGGCGTCGACGTTGTCATCGTAGTTCTCGAAGTCGTCGACCAGCAGGAACGTGGTGAAGCTCCAGACCGGCCCGGCCTGAATCGTCCCGTCGATGAGAATCTCATCGACTCGCCAGTAGTACGTCGTCGCACCTTCCAGGCCCGCGGGCGCGAGGGTCGTTTGCGTCTGCTCGCCCTTGTCCGCGGGGGTCGTCCCCTGGGCAACCGCGTCGCGGCTGTCGCTGAGGTACACGCGGTGCTTGAGGGCGCTCTTGCCGGGCAGCCAGGCGAGCGTGACGGCGGGCGCGACGCTCGTGTCGCCGTCCGCCGGACTGGGCCCGTAGGCGGTCAGGGCCTGCGTGGTGAAGCTCCAGACGGTGCCGGCGTGAATGGTCGTGCCGTCCAACTCGATCTCATCCACGCGCCAGTAGTACGTGGTCCCCGGCTGCAGGCCCGGCGTGTGGTAGTACATCGGCACCGGTGTCCGCGCGGCGACCAATTCCGCCGTGCCGAGGTCGGGGCTCGTACCGAGATAGACGTTGTGCAGCACCGCGGTCTCGCCCGCCGTCCAGCGCAGCAGGGGCGCAACGACCGCCTGGTCCCCCGGGGCCGGTGACGGCTCATACGCCTGCAGCCGGGGCGGAATGAGGGCCTTGATCTCGGCCTCCTTCAAAGCGCGATTGTAGAACCGGACATCGTCAATCAGCCCGTTCACCCACCGCCCGTCAAACGCCTTGTTGCTGCTGAGGATGAAATCGCCCTCGGAGCTTTCGGAGGCGACCCGCCCCGGCGTGCCGGACGCCTGACCGTTGATATACATCTGTACGGTATCGGTCGCTCCTTGTTCCGTCACCACCATGGCGACGTGATACCATCTGCCGGCTTGTGCCGTGACGCCGGACAAGGTATTGACGGCGCCGAGATAAGACCGAATGCCGTTGGCGGCGTCGGACAACAACAGGGTCCTGCCCGTCCCATTGCGATCGCCCTGTTGCAGGAGATTTACGGTCCCTGTCGCGACCTCCTGCCGGAACCATAAGGCGAGGGTGTAGTCTCTCTTGTTGACCAGTTGGAGACCGCTACCGGCGGGAATCAGGACGTAGCCGGAGGACCCATTGAATTTCAGCGCCCCGTCGATCCGGCCCCCGGACGGCTGCCATTGGACGCCGCCCTTGAGCGTGCCGTCATTGCCGTTGCCGCTGGCGTCCTCGGCCATGGTCCCCTGGTTCTCATCGAGCTTCCACCAACCGACCAGGTTGGGATCGCCGGCGCCGACAACTCTCACCTGCCCTGCGAACAGGACCAGGACCAGCCCGGCCCACACCATCTTCTGTCTCGTCTGACCCATTGCACGCCTCGTTTCTGGCCACCTTCCAGGTATGTTCCAGGCAAACACGGGGGCCGGTGTACGGCGGCGGGATTGCCGCCTGCCTGGAAGAGTTCCAAATCGCATTTCTCGGGATCGGGCTGTCGCCCGCGGTCCTCCGGCGTTACTTCATGACACGGATATCGTCGACATAGATCCGTCCGGCGCCGCCGGCTTTGGGACTGGCTTTGTCGCCCAGGCCGAGCGTGAGCTTCTTGACCCGGGCCGGGTTGACGCCGGTGAAGCTGCGCAGCGGGATCTTCCACTCGGTCCATCTGGCCAGACCGACCACGGCCGGATCGGGATGAATGATCGTGGCGGTGCGGTTGGTGGCGTCCCGGACCGTCAGGTACAACGGGGTGGGACGGTTGCTCAACTGGCCCCGGACGAAGAGGACCAGCGTGGCGACCTCGCCCACCGTCCAGTCCTGGACGGTCGCGAACTCGCGCTCGGCCTCGCTGTAGAAGGGCGCCTTGACGTTGTTGTAGTCGAGCGGCATGGACTGCTTGCCGCCGTGGACGACCGTCCGCTCGGCGAAGGGGGCCGTCATGTTGCCGACCTGGGAACCGGTGTTGTTCGTCCAGCCGTCGACCCAGGCTTCGTAGATGCGCTTGCCCTCGTCGTCCGTGTAGCCCTCGAAATCGTCGACGGGCAGATAGGTGGTGAAGGTCCAGACCGGTCCGGCCTTGGTGCCGCCGCCGGCGATCAGCTCATCGACGGCCCAGAAGTAGGTCGTCGCACCGGCCAAGGCGCTCGGGGTGAAGGAGGTGGTGGCAATCTCGCCCTTGTCCGCCTTGGCGGCCCGCTGCTGGACGGCGTCGCGATCGTCGCTGAGATAGACGTGGTGCTTGATGGCCATCTGGCCGGGCAGCCAGGTGAGTGTGGGTGTGGGCGAGGCGTCGGTGGCCCCGTCCGCCGGGTTGGGCTGGTAGGCGGTCGCAGCCTGGGTGACGAAGCTCCAGACGTTGCCGGTGTGAATGGTCGTGCCGTTGGCCTCGATCTCATCGACCCGCCAGTAGTAGGTCACGCCGGGCTCCAGGCCGGGCACGTACCAGTGCATGGCCAGGGGTTGGCGGCCGGCGGCCAGGTCGGCCGGCCCGAGATCGGGGGTCTTGCCGACGTAGATATTGTGCAGGACGGCGGTTTCGCCGGGCGTCCACCGGAACAAGGGCATCGTGACGCCGACCGCCCCGTTGGCGGGCTCGGGCTTGCGGGCCTGGACCTTGGGCGGCACCAGTTCCTTGATGTCGCTCGCCGACAGGGCCCGGCGGTAGAGGCGGGCGTCGTCGATCCGGCCGGCCACGTGGTGGGTCGTCGGGGTCAGATCGCGTCCGGCGCCGATCAGGAGCCGGCCGGTGCTGGTCTCGATCTTGCCCGTGGAGGCGATGCTGCCCACCGCGACGCCGTCGAGGTAGACGATCTTGGTCTGGCCGTCGTAGGTCGCGGCGACGTGGTGCCAGTCGCCGTCGAAGATCGCGGTGGTCGTATTGGCCCCGGTGGCAAACCAAGGGGGTGTGGTGCCCGTGGTCTTGAAGCCCATCTGCTTGGAGGCCCAGTTGTAGTAGAGGGCGAAGGTGTCGATATTGGGCCCGCCCCGCATGATGATGCCGGACCAGTCGGGATAGGCGAAATCGCTCCGCGCCCGGAGCCAGGCGGCCAGCGTTACGGCATCGGTGATATTGAAGGCCGGCTTGTTGCCGCAGTCGATATAATCGCCGTTGCCGTCGAGCAGGACGGCTCCGCCCAGAAAGCCCTCGGCCCATGTGGCGTCGCCCTGGAGCGTGCCGTCATGGCCGCCGACGCTGTCGGTGGCGACCAGGCCGGTCCCGTCGTCAATCTTCCAGTGCGACACCAGACCCGTCGTCGTGTCGGCGGACGCCAGGGACCAAGACAAGGTGAGAGCCAACAGGATACTGCCGTACTTGCACGCCCTCATACCAATCCTCCTTTATAAAGGTCCTGGGCCGTGGATGTACAGGCCGCTTGTATGGATACTGTTATACCAGTTTCCCCCCGGCGCTTCAACCAAAATCGCCCCTCCTCGCTCCAGGCGGCTCGGAGAGCCCTGCGTTCACAGTACCGCGTTCACGCGCGTTCGGAGTTCACCCGCCAGATTCAGGAGGAACGAAGTACTACGCGTTGGCGTCCTCCGGGGTTTGGGGTTGGCGCCGCAATTGGACGTTCAAGCGGATGTTCCACCTTTTGCTGGCTGGCAATTTGCGATCTAAGTGCTTTGTTTTGCGTGCTTTGGGCGATTCTCAGGCAGCTTCTTGCGGGTGGCTACAGTCACCCCTCGACTGGGCAGGACTTCGGGCAATTTGACGCCGGCCAGCTTG
>VGYL01000305.1 GCA_016872975.1 Planctomycetota bacterium | reverse complement strand
GGCCGGGCGGCCGCTGATCGTGGCGGTATCCGGGCTGTATGGCACGGAGACCGTGGATGCCGTCTCGAAGAGCTCGACCACGAGCTCAGTCGGCGTGGTTTCCGAAACCGTCAAGGTTACGGCCACCGATGCGACGGACTACGACTCCTGGCTGGCCCACCTCGCGGTGGTCGTGCCGCTGTCCTCCAAACTGGCGATCCAAGGCGTTGCGTGGACAGGCGCGAACCTCGACGCCTACCAGGCGGGCATCGGGCAGGGGGTCAACACCACGGCCAAGACCGAGATTGGCGCCAAGGGCGGCTACCTGCAATTGACCGCCAACGCGACGGAAAAGCTGACGCTCGGGGCCGGCTACGGCCTGGACGACCCGGACGACGGCGATCTGGGCAAGGGCGCGCGGACACTCAACAGCCGGGTCTACGGCAACGCGGTCTACGCGCTGACGCCGAACGCCTCGGTGGGAGTGGAAGTGTCGCAGATCGAGACGGAGTACAAGGAACAGGCCAGCGCCGATGCGCAGCGCGTGGCGTTCTCGGGAACGCTGCGGTTCTAGACGGATCCAACCAACAGACAGAAGAAGAAAGGAAACGCACATGAAGAAGAGCACAATCGCAACAACTATCGCGGGCGTCGCCATGGCGGCGCTGACCTCGGCAACGACCGTCTGCGCACAGACGGCGGCGCCGACGAAGATCGTCGTGGCCGACGCCAAGACGACCCACCACCTCAACCTCTACGTGGCCAAGGAGAAGGGTTTCCTGGCCAAACGCGGGATCGAGGTCGAGATCGTGGACGTCAAGGACTTGTCCGCCGCGCGGGACCTGGTGGTCTCCGGCAAGGCGGACGTGTACTGGGCCTGCCCCACCGCGGTGATCGCGGCGATCGCCAACGGCGCCCCGATCCGGATCATCTCGCAGGTGAAGGCGCCATGCACCTCCGTGCTGGTGGTACCCGCGACCTCGCCAATCAAGGACATTACGGACCTGAAGGGCAAGCGCGTGGCCGGCATCTCGCCGACCTGCGAGGCGGTCATCACCTACACCCGTGCGGCCAAGGCGGCAAACAGCGCCTTCACGCTGGAGAAGCTGGCCGGCGGCCCGGCGATCGCCGCGCTGGAAGCGAGCGCGGTGGACGCCGCGATCCTCGAGGAGCCGCAGGCGAGCATCGCGGAACTCAAGGGCTACCACTTCGTGCGGGCCGACCTGGCGGCGGGCATCCCCTGCCGCACGATCAACGCCCGGACGGGGTTCCTGCAGAGCAACGCGGCGGCGCTCAAGGCGCTGATCGAGGCGGTCGAGGAGGCCAACGCCCTGATCCTGAAGGATCAGGCGGCCGAGGAGATCGTCACGATCGCCGCCAAGTACACGGGCGCCCCGGCGGCGGCGATCAAGCATGGCAACCACCGGCTGCTCTTCCAGACGACCATTAAGGAAGAAGGGCTTTCGTTGCTGGCCGATGCGCTCGTCGCCAACGGTGACATCAAGGAGAACCCCGGCAAGAAGCTCTACGCGGACGCGTTCAAGGGCATCACGTGGGGAAAGTAGACTGACGCTGCGAACGGCAGGCCTCGCCGCGTAAGTGGCGGGGCCTGCCATATCGGGAGGATCGGAGGATGCGTGAAGAGCCGGACTGTGACCGTACAGTGCGAATACGGACTGCACGCGCGTGTGGCCGCGCAGGTGGTCAAGGCGGCGCGCGACCGCAAGGCCCGCGTCACCGTCCGGTGCCGCGACTGCAAACAGGCGGACGCATGCTCGATCCTTGAGCTGTTGACGCTGGGAGCGGGTCAGGGGACCGAAGTCGAGATTCGGGCCGAAGGCGCCGATGAAAACGCGGCCCTTCGTGCGGTGGCGGAAGTGTTTGAGCAGGGCAGCGGAATATGATGACAAGACCGACATGGCAAAGCATATGGAGGCCGATGGCCACCGCGGTGCTTACCGCCGTGGTTGCTGTCGGCTGCGGCCGGCAGAATCACGGCCATCCGAAGTCCGGCCCGGTGCGCCTGGGTTACGTTGGCGGCCCGCACGCGGCGGCGGTGTATGTCGCGGAGGAACAGGCCTCCCGGGGCGAGCAAGCACCGGCGTTCGCCGGGGTGCCGTTCAACGCTTCCGGCGACATTGGCTACGCCCTGATCGCAGGGGAGATTGACGCGGGTTTCATTGAGACGACCAAGGCCGCGGCGCTGCTTCGGTCGGTCAATGGCCTGGTGGCCGTCGGCGCAGTCACGTTCCCCTACGGTGCGACGCTGGTTCTGCGCAAGGACCTCGATCTCCGGCTCGACGGCCTCGCTGGCCGCACGGTGGCCGTGGCCGGGCGTCGCTGCCGGCTATTGCACCAGTTCCTGGCCGACACCGAGCGCCACGGCGTGGACCCTGCGGCGATAACGCTTGTCCCCATGCCGTTCGACCACATGATCCCCGCGCTGGAGGCGCGCAAGGCGGATGCCATCCTGACCCGGGGCGGGCACGCCCTGCTGGCTGTGGCCCAGAATCACAAGATCCTCTACCAGAACTGGGATGTGACCGGCGACGACGATTGCTGCCCGAAGACGCTCGCGCAAGTGGAACTTGTGCTGGTCACGCGCGCCAAGGGCGTCGGCGCCCGGCGAGTCAAGGCGCTGGTCGCCGCGCTCGAAGCCGGCAGCGCCGCGCCGGCGAACATTCTCCGCGCGGCCGTGAGTGTGCGGACGCGCATTTCGCTCTCGGTCCTGGAACCGTTTCCGGTAGCCTCGTTCACGGCGTTGACCCCCGAACAGCAGACGGAACTCGGGAGCGCCGGGACGGTTGAGGAAGAGGACGATCACGATTGCGGGCACGAAGGCTGCAATCACAAGCACTGAGATGAAACGGGAATCGGATATGAGACGCGAAACAAAGAAGAAAGCCGGCGCCGGGGTTCTTGAGGTGTTCCGGGAAACCGGCCGCTTCCTGAAGACGGCATTCGGGAGCCTCATCTCTATCGAGTTCGCGACGGTGCTCCTACCGTTACTGGCCCTGTGGGAACTGGCGCCGCGGCTGGGCTGGGTGCCGCGCACGCTCGTACCGCCGGTGTCACGGGTGGCGCTTACGCTGTGGGACCTGTTCGCCCACCAGGGGTTTATCGGACATATCGGCATCAGCCTGGGCCGGTTCGCCCTTGGCCTGGGCGTCGCGCTCGCCACGGCGCTGCCCCTCGGTGTGCTCATGGGCTGGAACGTCTTCTTCCGCAAACACTCGCTGCCGCTCTTCCAGTTGCTGGCGCCTGTGCCGCCGCCGGCCTGGGTGCCGATCACCATCGTCGTGCTGGGCGTGGGGCTGCCGATGCAGACCTACCTGATCTTCCTCGGGGCCTTCTACCCGATCTTGTTCAACACCTACCAGGGCGTGAAGGACACCGATCCGCGCTACCTCGCCTCCGCGCGCGTGTTTGGCGCCAGCGAGTGGACGCTGGTCCGCCACGTGTATATCCCGCACGCGCTCGGTTCGGTGGTCATGGGAATCAAGATCGGCATCGCGATGGGACTGGTGATGCTGATCATCGCCGAAATGCATGGTGGCCGGGCCGGGCTGGGCTACCTGTTGCTGGAGTCCAAGGAGTATTTTCAGATCGACCGCATGGTCGCCTGCATGGTCGTGCTCGGGGCGATCGGCTGGTTCCTGATCGAGGTCATGAAGTACGTCGAGGCCAAACTGGCCCTGTGGCGGGTGGGGAGGTAGGCCGTGATCGAAGCGCGTAACATCACCAGGTTCTTCTCGGTTGTGAACGATGACCGCACGGCCGACGGCGTCACGGCGGTGCTGTCGGTCTCGCTGGGAATCCCGGACGGAAAGTTCGTCTCGCTGGTGGGCCCCACGGGCTGCGGCAAGTCCACCTTTCTGGAGATCCTCGCGGGGTTGCAGGCGCCAACGGAAGGGGATGTCTGGATCGATGGGCGCCGGGTGCTGGAGCCGTTGCCGGCCTCGCGCAAGGAGATGGATGCCTACCGGCGCAAGTACCGGTTCCTTTCGCCGATCGCCAACAGCCTGTTCCGGGACAGTCCCAAGCACGACATCGCCATGATCTTTCAGGACTACGCGGTCTTCCCGTGGATGACCGCCTTGCAGAATGTGGCCTTTACACTGAAACTGCGTGGTGTGCCCCGGAGGCAGCGCGAGGACCTGGCGCGCCGCTACCTGGCGCGCGTGGGCCTGGCGGGCAGCGAGACGAAGTATCCCGCGCAACTGTCCGGCGGAATGCGCCAGCGCCTGGCGATTGCCCGGGCGCTGTCGGTCGAGCCGAAGATCATTCTCATGGACGAGCCCTTCGCCGCGGTGGACGCCCAGACGCGCGAGAAGCTGCAGGAGGAACTGATGGACCTGTGGGGCGGGACGGGGCGAACGGTCGTGCTGGTGACACACGATATTGACGAGGCCGTCTATCTTTCCGACGAGATCGTGGTCTTCTCTCCGCAGCCCGGCACCATCCGCAACCGCATTCCCGTGGATGTGCCGCGGCCGCGGCGGCGGGACGATCCGGAACTCTCGGCGCTGCGCGAAAGGATTCTGGCCATTTACCGGCAGGACGCGGAGCATCTGGCGGATTGGAGTATTTGAGGAGGATAACCATGAAAGACACGAACACGACGATTCCTGCCGGCCCCCGGCTGTTCCGGGGGCGGATTCATGACGACATCACCCAGGCGATCGGGCATACGCCGCTCGTGCGGCTGCGAGGCGTGACGGACAACGGCGCCGTTGTGGCCGCCAAGATCGAGTCGTTCAACCCGATGGCCAGCGTCAAGTGCCGGATCGGCGCGGCCATGATCGAGGCGGCGGAACGCGACGGCCGCCTGAAGCCCGGCATGACCGTGATCGAGCCGACGTCGGGCAACACCGGCATCGGCCTGGCCTTCGCCTGTGCCGCGAAAGGGTATCGGCTGATTCTCACCATGCCGGAAACGATGACCATCGAGCGACGGAAACTGGTGCGGATGCTCGGCGCCGAGCTGGTACTCACCCCGGGACCGCTGGGCATGCGCGGCGCGGTGGACAAGGCGCGCGAACTGCTGCGGACGGAGAAGGACAGTTTCATGCCGCTCCAGTTCGAGAACCCCGCCAATCCGCAGGTGCATCGCGAGACCACGGCGGAGGAGATCTGGGCCGACACCCAGGGGCAGGTGGACATCTTCGTGGCCGGCATCGGCACCGGGGGAACGATTACCGGTGTCGGCGAGGTGCTCAAGGCGCGCAAGCCGTCAGTCCGGGTGATCGGCGTCGAGCCGGACGCCTCACCGGTCCTCTCCGGAGGCCGCCCCGGTCCGCACCGCATCCAGGGCATTGGAGCCGGATTCGTGCCGGGCGTGCTGAACCGGAAGATCGTGGATGAGGTCGTGCGCGTGACGGATCGGGATGCGTTCGACACGGCGCAACAGGTGGCGCACCAACAGGGAATCCTGTGCGGCATCTCCTGCGGCGCGGCGGCGTGGGCCGCGCTGTCGGTCGCCCGCCGACCGGAATGCAGCGGCAAGCTGGTCGTGGTCATGTTTCCCGATTCCGGGGAACGATACCTGACCACGCCGTTATCAAACACCCCTGAACAGAAGGAGAAGCCATGACCGCGCCTCTCGCCATCGAAACGCAACTGGCGCAGGCGGGCTGCCGTCGCGACCCGCGCACCGGGGCCTTGTCCGCGCCCATCTACCAGACGGCCTCGTTCGCCCATCCGGCGCTGGGCCAATCCACGGGGTTCGACTACTCGCGCACATCGAATCCCACTCGCCTGGCCCTGGAGGAAACGCTCGCGGCCGCGGAGGCCGGGCATCGCGGTTTTGCCTTTGCCTCCGGCCTGGCTGCGATTGACACCGTGCTCCGTCTCCTGGAGGCCGGCAGCCGTGTCGTCGTGACCGAAGACCTCTACGGGGGAACCTTCCGACTGTTCGAGAAGGCGGCCCGTTCCTTCGGAATCGAGGCGCTGTACGTGGACACGTCCGACACGGAGGCCGTCCGGCGGGCCTTGAAGGAACCGGGGGTGAGGGCGCTCTTCATCGAAAGCCCCACCAACCCGCTGCTCAAGATCGCCAACTTGCCCGTGCTGATCGCGCTGGCCCGCGGCGTGGGTGCCGTGACGATCGTTGACAACACGTTCCTGACCCCATGCCGTCAACGGCCGCTCGACCTGGGCGCCGATCTGGTCGTGTATAGCGCGACGAAGTACCTGTCCGGCCACAACGACGTGGTGGCCGGCGCGGTCGTTGCGCGCACGTCCGAATGGAGCGAACGTATCGCCTTTCTGCAGAACGCCGTCGGCGCCGTGCTGGGGCCCCAGGATTCGTGGCTCGCTTTGCGCGGACTCAAAACGCTTCCGCTGCGGCTCAAGCAACAGGAGGAGAACGCGGGCCGCATCGCGGAGTGGCTGAGCCGGCATCCACGCGTGAAGAGCGTGTACTATCCCGGATTGCCCGGACACCCGGGGCACGACACCCTCAAGAGCCAGGCCTCGGGGTTCGGCGCCATGATCGCCTTCGAGGTGGAGGATGCCGCGCGGGTGCCGGCGATTCTGGAGGGGGTCCGGGTGTTCCTCTTCGCCGAAAGCCTCGGCGGCGTGGAATCGTTGATCACCTATCCGCGCGTTCAAACCCATGCGGACATGGCGTCGGCCGTGCTCGACCGCCTGGGAATCGGGCCTGGCTTGTTGCGGCTTTCGGTCGGCATTGAGAACGTGGCAGACCTCATCCGGGACTTGGAGAACGTGCTATGAACTATCGAACGCGGCTGATTCATGCGGGACGGGACCGCGATCCCTACACGGGAGCGTCGAGCATACCCATCTATCAAACGTCCACCTTCGCGCAGGCGGATCCGGAACACCTCGGGCACTATGACTATGCGCGCAGCGATAACCCCACGCGCGAGGCGCTGGAGGAAGCGATCGCCGCGCTCGAAGGAGGCGCGCGGGGGCTTGCCTTCGCCTCCGGCATGGCGGCCATTTCCTCGGTCTTCCTCCTGTTCCGCCCGGGCGATCACCTGGTGGTCGGCGAAGCCGTGTATGGCGGCACGTACCGCGTGCTCCAAGGGCTGTTCCATCAATGGCAACTGGACGTTTCCTTTGTCGACACCCGGGACCCCGATGCGGTGCGGCGCGCGATCCGCCCCTCCACCCGCGCGCTCTTCGTGGAGACGCCTGCCAATCCGCTGCTGCAGATCACCGACTTGCGAGCCATGGCGGCCCTCGCCGCCGAACACGGCTTGCTCTCGATTGTGGACAACACCTTCATGTCGCCCTATCTGCAGCGGCCGATCGAATGCGGCTTCGACATCGTCGTGCACAGCGCCACCAAGTTCCTCGGCGGGCACAGCGACCTCATTGCCGGCCTTGTCGTCGCCCGGACCGCCGAGGTGGGGCGCCGGTTGAAGACCATTCAGAACTCCTTTGGCGGGATCCTGGGCCCGCAGGATTCCTGGCTGACGCTGCGCGGGATCAAGACGCTGGGCGTCCGTATGGATGCTCAGCAGGAATCGGCTGACGCAATCGCCCGGTGGCTGCGGGAGCAACCGGCGGTGCGCCGGGTGTACTATCCCGGACTGCCCGACCACCCCGGCCGCGAGGTTCATTTCGGACAGGCTTCCGGTGCCAGCGCCGTCGTCTCCTTCGAGCTGGCCGACGGCCCC
>VGYL01000304.1 GCA_016872975.1 Planctomycetota bacterium | reverse complement strand
GCATGCTGCGGGTTGTCCAGGAGCAGGACCTGCTTATCGGTCTGATCGGCCACGCGCAGTTCGGCCTGCTGCGGCTGCCGGAGAGCACCGTATGCACGACCAGCCAGGGCACGGGGAAGGTCTACCTCGGGTCCAAGGTGCTCCGCGTCGCGCCGTGGGACTGGACGGGATACGTGAGCCTGGATGTGCTCGTGATCTGCAACGTGGACTGGACCCTGCTGCGGCCCGAGCAGGTCAAGGCGATCCGGCAGTGGATCTCCAACGGCGGCACGGCCCTATTGGTTCTCGGCGAGCATCCGCTGCCACAGGACAATCCGCTGAGCGAGTTCCTTCCTTTCCAGATCGGCGGGCCCCGACAGGTGGAGATCCCGCCACGGGATCTCGTCGAGTGGGGCCTGGACACGGAGGAGACCCAGACCGTGACCGCCTGGGCGCTGTCGGCGAAGCCCGACGCCGTGGTCGACCAGGCGACCCGCACGGCGGAGGCGGGCTTCCTCTACGGCACAGGCTATGCCGGGTACGGACGTGTCGGCGTCCTGGCGTTCAATCCCGCGCAGTTGGGCGAGAAGCAGGCCGGACGCAGTGCGGAATTCTGGACCCGGCTGCTGACCGCCTGTTGCCGGCCCCGGACAGCCGCCTCCGATCCGCAGACGGCCGGCGGCCGCCGCCTCGTTCTGGCGGCGCAGGCCGCTCGGACGGGCGGGAACACACCCCCAGGCTTCAATCCGAACGCGCACCATTACCGGATCAGCGTCGCCCAGAATGCCAGCAACCAGGTGATGGAGTACCTGTACCAGTTGGAGCAAATGCGGCCCCTGAGCATCTGGTGGGTCGTTCTGACGCTGCTGGCGCTGGCGGTTCTGCTCGGTCCGGTGGATTACCTGATGCTCAAACGCTGGGACAAGCTGCCGTATACCTGGCTGACCAGCACCGGCTGGATCGTGATCTTCACCGTCGGCGCCTATTTCGGTGTGCAGTGGTTCCGCGGCGGCGCCATGGCGGTCCGCGGGGTCTCGGTCCTGGACGGGATCGCCGACAGCAACTGCGTCTGGGCGACCAGCTACACCAGCGTGTTCGCCCCGCGCAGCGGCGACTACCGGCTGGGCGGCCTGACGTCGAACCAGTGGTGGTCGGGGATCTCGCCGATGCGCCAGGAGCTGTATCTCTACCAGCGTGACTCGGGCATGCAGCAGATCTACTGCGTCCAGGTCGATGGCGGCAATCTCCCGGTGTCGCTGCCCATCAACATGTGGACGGTGCAGCCCCTGCTGAGCGAAGGGACCCTCGACCGGCTGCCGTTCGCGGCGACCGTGGAACGCCGGGAGACAGGGGTGACGGTCGAGATCCGCAACACCTCGGACAGCGCCATTCAGCGCGGATACGTTCTGTGGGCGGATACGTGCGCGGACCTGGGCCGCGTCCCGGCCCACGCGACGAAGCGGTTCGACGTGCGGACGCGCCCGTTCCGGTCCTGGCAGTTGAGCGGTCCGCGTCCGGCGCCCGTGGCGCGGGGACAGATGCCCGGCATGATTGCGGGGATGGACACCCCGCGGTACCCGGGTCCGCTCGGCGGCCCCGGCGAGCAGGCCGTGCTGGCCCAGGGCTGCCTGAGCCGGACGCTGGCCATGCACACCTGTCTCGAT
Organism: Planctomycetota bacterium; assembly: GCA_016872975.1. Classification (GTDB taxonomy): domain Bacteria; phylum Planctomycetota; class Phycisphaerae; order Sedimentisphaerales; family Anaerobacaceae; genus PLanc-01. The sequence continues at coordinate 5,991 of VGYL01000304.1, read as the reverse complement.
TTCGGCGCTGCCCTCGTCTGCGTCGTGTTCGAGAACGCCCCGATGCAGGTCGAGGTGAAAGATCGCGTCTACGAGACGAACCACGTGCAGATCGCCAGGCAACTGGTGCTGCCCAAGAAGGTAGTCGGTAGTCCGTAGTCTGTAGTCGGCTTGCGCCTCGGTGCGATCCTCCCGGACCGATTACCGACAACCGACTACCGACTACCAGTTCATGAGGACAAAGCGAATGATTGAGATCAAGCAACTGACCAAGACGTTCGGCAGTCTCGTCGCGGTGAACAAGCTCGACCTGCGGATCGAGGCGGGCGACATCTTCGGGTTCATCGGCCCCAACGGGGCGGGCAAGACGACCACCATGCGCATCCTCGTGACGCTCATGGAGCCCACCTTCGGCCAGGCGTTCATCGACGGCCTGGACGTGACCAAGAAGGGCAAGGAGGTCCGCCGTCGCGTGGGGTACATGCCGGACTTCATGGGCGTCTACGACGATCTGAAGGTCTTCGAGTACCTGGAGTTCTTCGCCGCGGCCTTCGGCATCGAGTACGCCAAGCGCAAGAGCATCGTCGACGGCGTCCTGGAGCTGACCGATCTGGTCTCCAAGCAGGACGCCCTGGTGGACAGCCTGTCCCGGGGCATGCAGCAGCGGCTCGGCCTGGCCCGCGTCCTCATCCACGACCCCAAGGTCCTGATCCTGGACGAGCCGGCCAGCGGCCTCGACCCGCGGGCCCGCATCGAGATGCGCGAGCTGCTCCGCGAGCTCAAACGCATGGGCAAGACGATCATGATCTCCAGCCACATCCTCAGCGAGCTGGAGGAGATCTGCGACCGGATCGGGATCATCGAGCACGGCCAACTCGTCTTCAGCGGCACCATCGAGGAAATCCGGCCGAGACTGGGCCTCCAGAGCAAGGTCCGCGTCCGCGTGCTCGGCGGCGAGGACCGGGCGAGGGAGCTGCTGACGGCCCTGCCCCAGATCCAAAGCGTCGAGGTGATCCAGACGGCAGAAGACAGAGGGCAGAAGATGGACAACGGAGGACCGAAGGCAGAGGACGGAGGACCGAAGACAGACGACGGCCGTTCTCTGTCCTGCGGAACGACGTTGCTCGTGACGTTCAAGGAGAATATGAGCGCCGACGGTCTCATTGCCCGCACGCTCGTCCAGGGCGGCGTGGACCTGGTCTCCCTCCAGCCGGAACAGCTCAAGCTCGATGACGCCTTCCTGCAACTGACGAAAGGGATCGTACACTGACGGACCAAGAGGGAAGAGAATTCAAAACGGGAGCTACGAGCGGCGCCGGCGTTTAGGGCATTGGGATTTGGGATTTTGAATTTGTTTGGGATTTGGAATTTGGAGCTTGGAATTTTCCCCTGGCAGGTCCTCAGCCCGTTGCGGCTGCTGGGGCCGCTGTCCGACCGCGAGCTGCGCATCGCCAGCCGCAGGCTCCGCAGCTATGCCCTGCGCAGCGGCTACATCCTGCTCCTTTGTATTCTCATGCTGTCGGCCTGGTATCGGATTGTCGGCCTGCCGGACAGCACCTTGGCGGCATTTGGTGTCTCCCGGGCTTCTGTCGTGAGCCAGCATGTGGCGAGCCAGGTCTTGATGTTTCAATTCGCGGCGGCGCAGTTCATCGCCGCGGTGATGCTCAGTTCCTCGTTCGGGGACGAGCTGCGGCGGGGGACCTTCAGCGTGCTGATGACGACCCCGATTACCAGTACCCACATTGTCCTCGGCAAGCTCATGGGCGGCTTGGTGCAGGCGGTCCTGTTGCTGGCGATCAGTCTGCCGGTGCTGGCGGTCCTGCGCATCTTCGGAGGCGTCACCTGGGACTCCGTGCTGGCTGGCTTCTGCATCACGCTGACGGCGGCCGGGTTCATGGGGGTGTTGAGCCTGCTGCTGTCCACGTATTACCGCCATCCCTTCGCCGCGGTTTCGGCCGGGGCGCTCGTTTATCTGATCCTGTTCGCCGGACTGCCGTTCGCCGTCGCGTGTTGGATTGTCATCGGCGGCGTGAACCAGCCGGCGGCTCTCCTTCATCTGTTGCTGCTGGTCGCCTGGCTGACCTGCTTTGTCATCGGGGCGGGCCTCTACTTCAGCTCACGCTTCACTCGGACCACGTCCGCGGTCGTGGCCAGTTTCGCTCTGGTGGTCGGACTGTGGATCGTTGGGCCGACTCTGGCGGGTCTGATCGGCGTCACGGGCGGCAAGACCAACGTGTTGGCCTTGTACAGGTGGATCCATCCCATGACCCAAGTTCAACTGATCCTGGCCGGAGCGACGGGCACGCCGAATGCCGGAATGCCCTGGCGGTCGCTCACGTATGGGACACGGGTGTTGTCTCCGTCGGGCGGGCAGGCTATGAGTGTGGTCTCGGTGACGGGCGCCCTGGCGGGTATTGCGACCGCCTACATCCTGGCCGGACTCCTTTTCTTGCGGGGCGCCCAACGCTGCCTGCGCCGGAGGATCTTCGGATGATCCGGGACGCCCGAGCCGGGAAGCAGCAAATGCCAAGCACCAAAGCTGCCGGATCAGTCGGATCAGACAGATCGGACGGATCTTGGAATTGATTTGGAATTTGGTGCTTCTGTCTCGTATATTGCAGAGGCAAAGGACATGACAACTATGGATCTTTCAGGCGTGACATTGGGATGGCTGACGGGGCCGATCTTCGATAAGGAGATGCGGGTCTCCAGCCGGCGCCGGCGGAACTACGTGTTGCGCTTCGTCTACATCGGTCTGTTCACCTTTGTGGTGGCGGTCCTCTGGATCGATCGTGTCGCGCACACCATGTCCTCGGGCTACACCGCGGTCTACCAGGCCTCCCGCATGTCGTCCGTCGGCATCGCCCTCGTCGCCAGCGTCATATGGTTTCAGTTCCTCACGGCCCAGATCATCGCCGTGGTCATGCTCAGCACCTCGATCAGCGACGAGATCTACAAGCGCACGCTCGGCACGCTGATGACGACTCCCATCGGCAGCTTCCAGATCGTCATCGGGAAGCTGGCGAGCAAGCTGCTGCAGATCGTGCTGCTGCTGGCGATCTCCCTGCCGTTGCTGGCCATCGTGCGGGTGTTCGGCGGGGTTCCCTGGGGCTTTCTGCTGTCCGGCCTGTGCGTCACGCTGACGGCCGTCATCTTCGTAAGCTCCTTGAGCCTGTTGTTCTCGATCTTCACCCGCCGGGCCTACGCGGCGATCCTCCAGACGATCCTGGCCATGGGCTTTCTCTTCGGATTTGTTCCGGGGATTCTGGCCGCTCTGCTGCATCGGACCGTTTCGGAAACCACGTTCATGAGTGTCCTTTCGTACGTCAATCCGTTTGTCACCATGGCGGCGGCCATGGAGTCCCTGCTTTCGGCGCGGCCGACGGTCCGGGTTCTCTGGCCCCTGCACTGTGCCATCATGCTTGGCTTCTCGGCCTTGCTGCTGTTGTTGGCGATGGTCTTCGTTCGCAAAGCCGCGTTGCGTCAGGCCGTGGGGGCCACCCCCCGGGGCGACCCCGAGACGCCGGGGCCGGCACGGGGGCCCGCCCCCGTGAGCATCCGCCGGGTGCAGGGGCCGCCGGTATTGTGGAAGGAACGAAGAATCCCGCTGCTCGGCAAGCAGCGCAAAGGGGCGAAGATCGTGGCGGCGCTGGTGGGCCTGGGGCTGTTGCTGCTGACGTATGGCCTCTGTGAAAGGGAGCGCGCGCTCGACGTGCCCGAGGTTCACATGATGTACACCATCGTGTTCTTCAGCCTCGGCCTGCTCTTTACCATGGTGCTGCCGGCCACGTGCATCACGACGGAGCGGGAGTCGCAGACCTGGACGCTGCTGCTGGCCACGCCTGTCGGCGACTGGGAGATTCTCTGGGGCAAGCTCGCGGGCGCCGTGCGCCGCTGCCTGCCGGCGTGGCTGTTCTTGTTCGGCCATGTCGTCGTGTTTGCCCTGGCCGGAACCATCCATCCGATGGCCCTCGTGCAACTGGGGGTCCTGGTGGCCTGGGTCCTCCTTTTTCTCGTGAGCACGGGCCTGTACTTCAGCCTGCGGTGCAAACACACGACGACGGCGGTGATTGCCAATATGGGGCTGGCCGCGGCCGTCTGGGCGCCCGTGCCGCTGTTTCTGGCCATCCTGTTGGCGATGGCCAAGACGCGCAGCGACCTCATCGAGACGTACATGGACATGAACCCCTTCGTCCAGGCGGTTGTGATCATGCTGGCGACGGCCCGCAAGGGCGGGCTTGGCGCCTACGACTGGATGCAAAGCGGGATGAAGAGCCTGCCCAGTGCGACCGGCTGGATCGTTCTGACTTTCACCGTGTATGTGTCGGTGGGACTGATCGTTCTGGCACACACGGCGGCGCGGCTGAGGCGAAATCCGTAGCCGCGCGGCGCGGAACTTCGAAATTCCAAGCACCAAATTCCAAACAAGTCCAAATGACCAAACGGGAAGAAAACCCAAAACCTCTCGCGCCGAGCCCCGGCCGCCCACCCGGGCCGGTCCTCCCATGTGGCGCCAGCGTTTTGAGCCTTGGTGCTTGGGATTTTGGATTTGTTTGGGATTTGGTGCCTGGGATTTGGGATTTCGAGAAGGTTCATGGCATCGATCTCCTTACAGAACGTTACCAAAATCTTTGATCGCCGCACGACGGCAGTGGCCAATGTCACTCTGGACATCGCCGACGGGGAGTTCCTCGTCCTCGTGGGGCCGAGCGGCTGCGGCAAGACGACGCTGCTGCGCCTGATCGCGGGTTTGGAGAGCCCGACGGCCGGCGATATTCGTATCGCGGGCAGGACCGTCACGGGTATGTCGCCCCGGGACCGCGATGTTGCCATGGTCTTTCAGGACGGCGTCCTCTATCCTCACCTGAGCGTCTATGACAATCTGGCCTTCCCGCTGCGCATGCGCGGAATCCGGAAGGAGCAAGTGGGACGCCGGGTGGCCGGGGTGCTGGAGACGCTGGACCTCGCCGCACTGGCGGACCGCAAGCCGGCGAGCCTGTCGGGCGGCCAGCGGCAGCGTGTCGCCTTGGGCCGGGCGGTGGTGCGCGAGCCGGCGGCCTTTCTGTTCGATGAGCCGTTGAGCAGTCTGGACGCGGCCCTGCGCCTGGAATTGCGTGAAGAGATCAAGACCCTGCATCGGCGCCTGCGCCCAACGATGCTGTACGTCACGCACGAGCAGTCCGAGGCGATGGCCCTGGGCGAGCGTGTGTGCGTGCTGCGGGAGGGGCAGATCCAGCAGGTGGGCCGGCCGAGCGACGTGTACGAGCGGCCGGCGAATCGCTTCGTTGCCGAGTTCTTCGGCGCCCCGCCCATGAACTTCCTGGCCGGCACCATCCGGGTTGTAGGTCAGGGCTCCCAAACGCGATCGATCGCGTTTGGGAACGCTCAGCCGCTCTCGGTTGCCGAATCGGCGGAGCGAACCCTGCGGACGGGGGCCCTGCAACTGGAGGTGGCCGGCGGGCAGGTGTCGCTGCCGGCATCTGTGTCCTCGCTCCTGGGAGACGGCCGGGAGGAGCCCGTCGTGGTCGGGGTCCGCCCGCATGATCTGTCTCTGGAGCCTGTAGGGCAGCAGGATGGCGGCTCGTTCGCGGGCCGTGTGCGCCTGCGGGAGCCTTTCGGCTCGCGGACCGATGTCCACGTCGTGTTCCCTTCCGGCGAGAAATGCATCATGTCCGCGCCGCCGCACGTCCAACTCGACATCGATCAACCAGTGCGCGTCTATGTTCGTCCAGAGAGGCTCCACTTCTTCCGGCCCGATGGGACCGCCCTGATTCGTAGTGTGCCCGCAAGGGCATAGCCATGCGATCCCAGAGGCGAACACTTGCAGGCCGCGACGGGCTTGTCTTTGCCGTGTCTATCCGCTACCGTATCGGGGCAGCCGCAGGCAGTAGAGGTGGGCGGGGCCCCATCGGATGTGCCATTCTCCTGGCCAGCCTGCTTGGCGGCCTTTGACCTGCTTTCTGTGGCCGGTATAATGGTTCTTGGCTCGAAGGGTCAGAGCCAAGAGAAGAC
>VGYL01000303.1 GCA_016872975.1 Planctomycetota bacterium | reverse complement strand
TCTTGCCTTTTTTCCTTCTTGCCTTCTTGTCTGCCTGTTCTATAGCTTCTCTCTTTACGGTGAGGGTGGCACCCGGTGCACCATCAAATAGTAAGACCGCAAACCGTAAATAGCAAATTCCCTTGGCCCGGGTTCGTTATCGACTCACACAAAGTCGGTCCTTGACCTCTTTTCTGGCCCAGGCGTCGGCTTCCAGCAGCTCCACCAGACCGGTAATGGGCCGGACGGTGTGGCGGTTCAGGCAGTGCTCCACCAACTCCATGATCTGCGGGAACCGGACGCGGCCGGCCAGGAACTCCGCGACGGCGGCCTCGTTGGCCGCGTTGAAGACCGCCGCCGCCGTACCCCCGGCGCGGACCACCTCATAGGCCAGCGGCAACGCCCGGAACGTGCTGGGGTCCGGCCTCTCGAAATGCAGGGCGCCGATCTCCTCCAGCCGCAACCGCTTCGATAGGCCCCGCACGCGGCGCGGATACGTCAACGCGTATTGAATCGGCAGGCACATGTCCGGCTCCCCGAGCTGGGCGAGGACCGAGCCGTCCACGAACTCCACGAGCGAATGCACGATCGACTCGGGATGGATCAGCACCTCGATTCTTTCGACCGGCACCTCGAACAGCCAGCGGGCCTCGATCACTTCCAGGGCCTTGTTCATCAGGGTCGCCGAGTCGATGGTGATCTTGGGCCCCATGCGCCAGGTCGGATGGGATAAGGCCTGTTCCAGCGTCGCCTCCTGGAGTTCCCGGGCCCCAGCCCCGCGGAAGGGCCCGCCGGAGCCGGTCAGCAGAATCCGCTCGATAATGCTCGTCGATCGCGGATCGGTTGCGAGGCTCGTTCCGTCAGACGTCTGACGTCCTACGTGACGAGCCTCGTAACCGCAACCGTTTGCCGATCCGTGCAAGACCTGAAAGACCGCCGAGTGCTCGCTGTCCACGGGCAGCAGCGTGCTGCCATGCTCCCGGGCGGTCCGCGTCAGCAACTCGCCGGCCATGACCAGCGGCTCTTTGTTGGCAATGGCCAGCCGTTTGCCCGCACGGGCGGCCGCCAGCGCCGAAGGCAGGCCCGCGGCTCCTACGACCGCCGTCAAGACGGTGTCGGCCTGGCCGTCCTGCACGAGTTGGGTCAGGCTGTCCGGACCGGACAGAATCTCTGTCCGGCCGTCCAGCAGGGCCCGCAGCCCGGCTACGGAATCCGCGTGGGTTACCGCGACAGAGTGCGGCTTGTACCGGCGGGCCTGCTGCGCGAGAAGCTCGATGTTGCGATGCGCACTGAGGCCCACGACCCGGTAGTCCGGTCCCAGGGCGTCGATCACCCGCAGCGCATTGCGCCCGATCGAACCCGTGGACCCTAAAATGACAACACCCTGCGGCATAAAAGGACTTCAAGAAGCGGGCGATGCCCACCCGCGATCACAATTCTCCATGGGGACCATTGGGCGATAGTATGAGGAAGATGGGCAACCTGTCAAGCTGAAAGGACCTCCGTAGATTGGCGAGTCTCGCTTCGTGCCCGCTACGGGTCGGCGGCAGCGCGGTCTCAGAACGTGGATGAGAACCGAACTCAGTAATGGGTGGCAGCGGCAAGCGGAGTCTTCGGAGCTTGCCGATGGTTGAGTCCATCCGCCATCGGCAAGGCCTGCGCAAAGCCTACGGCCTTGCCGCTGCCACCCGTCGATGGCACCAAGCCCCTCGGGCAAGATGCTTGTGCCACTTTTCGTACACGTTCTCAGACTTCGGCGGTCCGGTCCGCTGTTTCCGGACGTTGACGTTCTTTTGTGAAGTCCGGACCGCAGAATCCTACTCACGCCCACGGTGGCCTCGCCTTGGCGGCGCAGATGCCATGAACGCCAGGGGGGCACCGCCAGAGCCGCCGGTCGTGGCGCCGCCATGCGCTGGCCGGTTTCCCCGCATGCCTTTTCGTGCCTGCGACCGACAGAGGACTGTCTGTGGCGCGTGTGGCTGCCTTACCGGACGTGCCGCCGGCAGGTCGCCGGTGCTGGTGCGGCCCGGGGGTCGTGCCGATCGCCTCGCGCTGGGGGGCGGGCTTGGGGAGGACGCTTCTACGCGACGCCTCACGATTCGGGCTGGGAGCCGGGGCCGGACGGTTGACGCGGGGATATGGGGACTTTTGTCGCTCCACTATCGTCGGCAAGGAACCGATGAGAAGGACCGTAAGATCACCCGTCGGGCAGAGCCGACGGGTGGCGGAAAGGATCCCGAATGTGATTCCTGCCGGCGCCGGCAGTTATTGTCGCCGCGGCCGGAAGCACGTTTCGGGCTCTTACATGCCTGGGGCCGGCATCGTGCAAGGATCGTCAAGCGCGACGATGTGTCCTTGTTGTACGGAGTTTCTCATGGATACCGCGAGGATTCTATTATCGCAGCTCGTGCTGCTGCTAGCCGTACCGGGCGCAGCAGGCGCGAGTGTTGTACCCACGTGCGAGACCCAGAGGACCGCGGGCACCGAGCCCAACCAGCCTCGGGACCAGGAGAGCTTTCTGGACCTGTCCCTCGAGGAGTTGATGGACGTCGAGGTCCGGTCCACCGCGGCGCTGACGCGCACCAGTGCCCGCCTGGTGCCCGCGGCGGTTACGACCATCACCAGGGAGCAGATCCTGGCTTCCGGCGCGCGCAGCCTGTTCGAGCTGCTCGACATCTACGTGCCGAACCTGCAGTGGATCCGTCATCACTGGGAGGCCGATCATCTGGGTCTGCGCGGCATCATCAACGACCGGGAGGACAAGTACCTGCTGCTGGTGAACGGCCGCGTGATGAACGAGCGGACCCACTTCGGGGCGGTCAGCGAGCGTGACCTCGCGCTGCTGCGCGACATTCACCACATCGACATCGTTCGGGGTCCGGGTTCCGCCCTGTACGGCCCGGGCGCCGTCGCGATGGTGATCAACATCGTCACGGACAACGCCCGAACGTTCCAGGGCACCGAAGTCTCCGGGCGGGCGGGCGCGGTCGAGGAGTTCTACACGGCCGAGTTCAAGCACGGCGTGCTCGTGCCGGAGCAGGACCTCGGGGTGTTCGTCTACGCCGGCGTGCAGAATTACGTCGGGGCGGACCCCGCCCAAGCCCCGCAAGTCTATGCCTTCAGTTTTCCGGACCGGGCCCAGTACCCGTGGGCGCCCGACGATCCGGGGCCCGATCTGCCCGGGGAAGGCTACCGGGCGGGCACGGCGTTCACCGCCGCGGGCCTCAACCGCGACGGGGCCACGCACCGCGGCTGGACGCCCGTGAAGCTTCATGCCCAAGTTGCCAAGGGCAACTGGGATTTCTGGGTCCGCTACACCCAGGGCGGCCGGCAGATCGCTCCCGAGATGGGCACCCTGGTCCATTTTCCCTGGGGCTGGGGCGATTGGGTCGGCGCTCCCTTCTCCGTTTCCACCGGCTACCAGCAGGCGACCGCCTATCTCGGCTACGAGAAAGAGCTGCGCGAAGATCTGATCCTCACGGCAGCGCTCAGCTATGACCTGTTCGACGCCGAGCGTCTCCTGCAGGGCGGTGTGGCCGATGCCCATCGCGAAGATGAAGTATACGGCAAAGTTCTTCTCAACTGGAGGATGGCCCGGAACCACCGGGTGGCGTTCGGGTCCGAATTCAGCCATGAGACGTTCGGCCTCAAGAGCCTCGGCTGGCCGGATGAGCCGGCCCGCAGCTCCCTGCTGGGCAGCCCCATGCCGCGCTGGAGCACGGATACGATCTCGATCCTGGGCGAGCACCAGTGGACGATCAACGACCGCTGGACGACCTTCCTCGGCGCCCGGCTCGACGACCATACCTACACCAGCCCCATGTTCTCGCCCCGCGCGGCCCTGGTCCACACGGCGACCGAGAAGGACACGTGGAAGCTGATCTGGGCGCGCTCGGTCCGGGCCAATCTCGCCGAGGAGTTGAAAGCGGCCGCCCTTGCCGGCGACGACAACAGCCGGCCGGAAAAGCTCGACAGCGTGGAACTGCGCCATGAGAGACGGCACAGCGCCTCGCTCGACGTGGCGTCCTCGGTCTTCATCCATTATGACCTGGAGCTGTTGACCTGGTCCGGCGACCGTGTCGCCCCGGTCGGCACCCAGCGGCAATTCGGCTTCGAGGTGGAGGCGAACTATCACACCGACCGCACCCGGCTGGGGGTCTCGCACGGCTTCACGCAACTGTACGACTTCCACCTGGAGCCGGGCATGGACACGGTGAACACCGCCGCGCCTTATGGCTTCGGCAGCGATCTGGCGAACTGGTCCAACCACGTTACCAAGATTGTGGGGCAGCGCCGGCTCGACCGGGAATGGACGCTGGACGGCTCCCTGCGGATCTACTGGGGCTTCCCCGGCCTGCGGGACTACAACCGGTACATGCCGGGGACCATGGGACTGGACTCGACGCCCGCGATTGAGCCCGGGTGGGAGAAAGCGTATCGCGGCAACTACTACCTCAACCTGGGCCTGCAGTACGAGCCCACGAAGAACCTGACCGTGCGCCTGGACGGCTACAACCTGCTGGGCATATTCGACAGCGACTTGAACAAACGGAACTACTACACCTCGCCGGGGGACTATCGTTCCCACGCCCCGGCGTTGGCTGTCTGGGTGATCTATCGATTCTGAAGGATCAGCTTGGATGGGACCGCGCATCGACCGGAACACGAGACGACAAGGGATCCTCCTGGTGGTCCTGGGCCTCGCGGCGCTCGCGCCCCTCTCATCCCCGGCGCGCGGGGAGACGGGGCAGGCCGTCTGGGACCGCGAGTACCAGATCAAGGCCGCATTCGTGTACAACTTCATCAAGTTCGTGGTGGGCGGGCGCTTTGGCACAGACCAGGACAAGCCCGCCACCGACGCGGACCCCAACCGGGTCATCCGGGTGGGCGTCGTGGGCGCCGTCCCGTCGCGAAAGGGCTTTCTCGAGCTGCAGGGCAAGCTCGCGAAAGACAAGCCCATCGAGGTCCGTTTCTTTGACAGTCTCAAGGAGTTCCAGGACCCGGAGAAGGAGGTCCTCCCGTCGCATCCGCAGATGGGCGAGATGCGGCGCTGCCATGTGCTGTTCCTGTGCCCGTCGGAGAAGCCGTTCCTGGCGGCCCTCCTGCCGCCCCTGCAAACGGAGGGGATCCTGCTGGTCGGCGACAGCCCCGGTTTTCTCGAAGCCGGCGGCGTCATCAACCTCCTGATCGAGGACAAGAAAGTGCGCTTCGAGATCAACCTGGCGGCGGCCGGGCGGGCGAAGCTGCAGATCCGATCCAGCCTGTTGCGGCTGGCGGTGCGGACCGTAGAACACGATCACCTGGAAAGACAAGACGATGAGGGAAAGCAAACCAAGAGCAAACGTTCCTGAGCTCGCACGCCAGGTGACGGCGTTCGTGCGCGGCTTGTCGCTCAAGCACAAGCTGATCGCCATCATCATGCTGACCTGTGTGGTTTCCCTGACGCTGGTGGGCGTGGTCTTCGCTGCCTGGGAACGGGCGGCTTTGCGCCATGCACTGGTCCGGGATCTCTCGGCGCACGCCGACGTCCTCGCGGACAACTGCAAGGCGGCGATTACCTTCCGTGATCCGGCGGATGCCAGCGGGGTCCTGCGGACGGTCGGGGCCATTCCGTCCATCCTGACGGCGTGTGTGTATACCAGCGACGGGGAGCTGTTCGCCGCGCACCGAAGAAAAGGGGCCACCGTCGCGCTGCCGCGGCCCGCGCCGGCGCGCGACGGCCGCGAATTCGATTGGCGCTCTCTGGTCTTGACGAAACCCGTTCTGCTCGACGGCGAATCCATCGGAACGGTTTGCCTGCGAGCGGACCTCACCCCCCTGCACACCCGGCTCAAACACAGCTTCACGGTGATTCTCTGTCTCGTGCTCGCGTGCTCGCTGGCGGCCTATCTGATCTCCTCCCGGCTCCAGGGCCTCATTTCCGCGCCGATTCTCCACCTGGCGGACGTGGCCCACCGGGTCTCGGAGAAGAAGGAGTATACGGTTCGCGCCGTGCCGACCGGCCGCGATGAGGTCGGCCTGCTGATCGAGACGTTCAACCAGATGCTGGGGCAGATCGAGCAGCGCGACGCGGCGCTGGTCGAGGCCAACGAAGGGCTGGAAGCCCGGGTCGGCGAGCGGACCGGCGAGCTGCGGGCCGCCAACGAGAAGCTGACCCGCGAGGTCGCCACCCGGCGGCAGATCGAACTGGCGTTGGCCGAGGCCAACGAGCATCTGGCGGAGACGGTGCAGAGCCTGCGCCGCTCGAACAAGGAGCTGCAGGATTTCGCCTACGTCGCGGCCCACGACCTCAAGGCGCCGCTGCGGGGCATCGGGACCCTGGCGGACTGGATCGCGTCGGACTACGCCGGGCAATTCGACGAGCAGGGCCGCCAGCAACTGCGCCTGCTCAAAGGCCGCGTCACGCGGCTCACCGAGCTGATCAACGGCATCCTGCACTATGCTGAGATCAGCCGCGGGACCCCGCGCCGGGAGACGGTGGACCTCGACGGGCTGCTCGCCGAGACGATCGGCCTGTTGGACCCCCCCTCCCACATCCAGGTGGTGGTCCAGCCGGAGCTGCCGGCGGTGGCGGGTGACAAAGTGCGTTTGGGACAGGTATTCCGCAACCTGATCGACAACGCGATCAAGTACATGGACAAGCCGCAGGGCCGCATCGAGATCGGCTGCACCGACCGAGACCGTTTCTGGGAGTTTGCCGTGACCGATAATGGCCCGGGAATTGAGGCAAAGTATTTCGAGAAGATCTTTCAGATGTTTCAGACGCTGGCCCCACGCGATCAGCGCGAAAGTACGGGCATCGGCTTGCCGATAGTCAAGAAAATCGTCGAACTGTTCGGAGGTCGGATCTGGGTCGAGTCGAAACCGGGCCAGGGAAGCACGTTCTTTTTCACACTGCCCAAACACGAAGGTGTCATCGAGAGCCGGGCCCTCGTCCTCGAGGGCGCGAGCGCCAGTTGATCGGGTGAACGCCGGGGACGCCGGGATCACGCCGTTCATCCAGAACAGGAGCAGAACCGAGCGGAGAGGGAAACGATGCGGTTGGGGTTGAGAGACCCTCAAGTGAGCTGATCTGAGAGGACAACGATCATGTCGGACAGAGTCTGTCGCACACGGGTATGCCCCGAGGATCGGGAAACCTCGGCTCTCGAACGCGAAAACCGCCGCCTCCGCCAGGAGAACGAGAGGCTCCAGCAGCAGGCCGAAGGCCTGGACCGGGCCAATGCCCAGGCCGCGGAGCTGAAGGTTCGACTGGAAGAGGCCCAGGCGGCCCTGCGCACCGAAGTGGAGCGGCGCCGGCACGTGGAGGACGAGCTGCGCCGCGTCAACGACGGGATGGAGGCCCGCGTTCAGGCGCGCACGGGCGAGTTGACGGCCGCCAACGAGAGACTCGCCCGGGAAGTGGAGGAACGCAAACAGGTCGAGCAGGCCTTGCGGGAGAGCGAGCACCGCCAGCACACCATTCTGGACAACGTCCTGACGGGTGTAGTGATCGTCGATTCCCAGACCCATCAGATCATGGACGTGAATCCCCATGCGGCCGAGATCATCGGCTTGCCCAGGGACCGGATCGTGGGGCGGGTTTGCCACCAGTTTATCTGCCCGGCGGAACGAGGCCGATGCCCGATCGCCGATCTGGGCCAGACGGTGGACCGATCGG
>VGYL01000302.1 GCA_016872975.1 Planctomycetota bacterium | reverse complement strand
GGGTAGGGGCGACGGGTGGCAGTGGCAAGCGCAGTTTTCGGAGCTTACCGATGGTTTTGCCTCCGGGCCATCGGCAAGGCCTGCGCAAAGCCTCCGGCCTTGCCGCTGCCACCCACCCAGACGGTTACCCAGTTCGGTATCAGGCCGGGCGGCTGAGGGGGCTGAACCGGCGGACGTACTCGGCGTTCTCGGCCGGCTGGTCGCTGTAGCGGTCGTAGATGCCGATGATCACGGCGTCGTTGGGCTTGATCGATTCGAACGTCTGGCGGAAGGCCTGCTCCACCCAGGGCTTGCGGTCGGACAGCCGGCCCGCGGCCAGGATCTTGAAAGCCAGGCGCAGCCGGCGGGTCTGGCGCATCGCCCGGAACATCCGCGGCGGGTCCTGCGACAGGTAGACCTCGCCCACCGGGAGCGGCACCTGCCCGAGCAGTTTCTCCAGCTCCTGGGCGCTGCGATGGCGTTCGTAGACGCAGGCCATGTAGAAGTCCACGTCCCAGCCCTTGGACTCCACCGCGTCGATCACGGCGGGCATGTGCGTCGAGACGCCCACCATCAGGCCCGCGTCCCGCACCCGCGTGAGGTAATCGTGGATCGTGTCCAACTGGCCCGCCTTGAACAGGCGGTCCGTCACTTCTCCGTGATGGGCGATCCCAATCGTGCCGGCCTGGGCCAGCTCCTCGATCTCCGGCGGCTCGGAGCCGAGGGACAGAAAGTGCATGCGCCCGCCTTCCGCGACCAGGCGGCGGTACAAATCCAGGTTCCGGCCAGCCGCTTGCCAGCCGTTGATCCCCACCTCCTGGCAGCGGCGCAGGGTCTTGAGGATCTGCTCGGGTGTGTAGTGTTCCCGCATGGCCCGGTTGACGAATCCGGACAGATGTGAGCCCGCGTTGAACGGATTGGCCCCGCAGATCAGCCGGGACAGGGAGTACTTGCCGAACGGAGTGACCGGCAGCATAGCTTCGCCGGCAGGTGCGGAACTTGGCGCCGCGGCCTGAGCCGTCGCGGCCGCGACGGGCAAGACGCCCAGGCCGCCGAGGAACTGACGGCGCGTGGTCTTGCTGCCCTGTGGCAGTCGATTGGCGTTTCCCGGCTCCAGATTGCTCATGCCGCACCTCCACAACGGACCCCGACGAATCCCCTTCCCGTGCCGGGAGGGGACATCGTAACACGAGCATGGTACCAGAACCGACCTGACATGTCACCCGGCCATTACTGGCGACCCTGGCGTGCAGCTTATCTCTTGCCCGCCTCTGCAAGGACTTGGTCCCACACCTTGTCGATCTCGTTCTTGACCTTCTCCGGGGCACAGGGGAGGTGCAAGATCGCAGGGCGGGTTCGCAACTCGCGCGTCGTCTGTCGGCTCTGCTCATGCAGCCGTCGCGGCGCATCATCCGGCATTTCCGGACAGTTACCCGAGCAGGTGTCCCAGCGGGATGGCGAAGAGCTTATCGTCCAGTTGCACTGCCTCACGGCCGTTGTAGGCGAGGACGGCGGCAACGCACGCGGGGCTTTGCCTGCGCGGCGGCCAGCGTGGCAAAATCGTCCAGCGTCCGGTAGATCCGGCCCGTCGCCAGGGATTCCTCTCTCTGGAGCATGGTGCTTTTGCCGGTCTGGCGCAACCCGGACACTGCTACCATGGGCAACAGCCGTAAGGCCTGGTTCAGGCGAGGCACGATCTCACGAGGCAGATAGTCTGTCATTTTCAATCACCTCATAGTGTCAAAATGACAAGAAACCAGATTCGTGCGCTCTACGCAGTGGTTCTTTTTTCTGGCTCATCCGGTTCTAGCGTACTTCGGTGGCTCTTGGGGACTCTGTCCCCAGACCCCTGAGATCCTTCTGCCGCACCGACGCCGGCAGCTCGAGCTCGGGCAGCTTCCTCTCCCGCGTGACGCGCGGCAGCACCAGCACCGGCCAGGAGCGTCCCAGGGTCCGCTCATGGGTACACTCCCGTTGCTCAAATACCCGTCGGTAACGCCGCCCAGTGGGGCGTCAGACACGGAGCATACCTGAAGCATACCCAAGATCCGTCCGCCAGGACAGTTGACCCGGGACCGGTTTTCGGCTATACTATGGGGGTATGCCTGTCCGGCGGGGGCGGTTTTGGCGTGGAGAGAGGGTCCCAGGTCGCAGGCGGAACATCATGGGGCAAGCGTCCTGCTTCGCCGGGCGCGAGTCCGTGCTCGCCAGGAAGTCGTGCCCGAAGGCAGGGCCTGGCCGGAGGAAACCAGTGAAAACGCGCGTCCTCATCCATAGTCCCTTGCGGATCATCCTGGTGGTTTTCCTCGTGGCCGGCGTTTTCGGACCGCGCGGGCAGGCCGCGGGTCCGACTGACAGCATCGTCATTTCCGAGATCATGTACCATCCGGGCCATTCGGCCACCAGCCCGGAGAACCTCCAGCACGAGTGGATCGAGCTGTTCAACCGGGGCCCGGCGGCCGTCAACCTGACGGGCTGGCGGTTCAGCGACGGCGTGGAATTCGCGTTTCCCAATATCACCCTGGGGGCCGGGGATTCCCTGGTCGTCGCCGCCGATGTAGCCGCCTTCAGGGCCCGGTACCCGGGCGTGGCCAACGTGGTCGGGGGCTGGACGGGGCGGCTCAGCAATTCCGGCGAGAGAATCGAGCTTGTCAATCAGCTCGGCGAGGTGATGAATTCCGTCCGCTATGCGGATGAAGGCGATTGGGCGGTCCGCGAGCTGGGGCCCGTGGACACCGGCCACCGGGGCTGGCAGTGGTCCAAGGCGCACGACGGCGGCGGCCGGTCGCTGGAGCTGCTCAATCCGGCGCTGCCGAACGAGTACGGGCAGAACTGGGCGGCCAGCCTGGTGGACGGCGGCACGCCGGGAAGGCCGCGGCCCGGGCCCGTGCCCGATAGCGCTCCCTTGATCCTGGACGTCGCCCATCGGCCGATCATCCCGGGACCGAGCGACGTCGTGACCGTCACCGCCCGCATCCTCGACGAGCAGACGACGGGCCTGACGGTGACGCTGTGCTATCGCCTCGACAGCTCCACCTACACCAATGCGAACACGTACCCGCAATTCAACGCCGGCAGTTACGCTCGCGTGCCGATGTCCGACGACGGGACGCGCGGGGATAGACGTCCGGCCGATGGGATATTCGCCGGTCAGATCCCGGCCCAGGCCCACGGCCGGATTGTCGAATTCTACGTCGAAGCCCGGGACGCCGGGGACAACGTCCGCACCTGGCCGGCCCCCAGCATGGTCGATGGGGCGCCCCGGCAGGTGACGAACGCCCTGTACCAGGTGGACGGCTCGTTCAACCCCACCTGGGTCCCCGGCAGCTTCCCGATCTACTACGTCATCATGACGGAAATGGAGCGCGGCCGGCTCGCGAATATTGGCACCACCAGCACGCTGTCCGGGCCCAATTCCCAGATGAATGCCACGTTCATCAGCATGGATGGGACCGGTATGGAGCTGCGTTACAGCATCGGGATCCGCAATCGCGGACATGGAACGCGCCGCGGTCCGCCCAACAACCAGCACGTGGCCTTCGCAAGCGATCGCCGGTGGAACGGCCGCTCGGCCCTCAATTTCAATTGCCGCAACACCCCGGGCCAGATTATGGGCAGTGCCATCTTCCGCATGGCGGGCCTGGCGGCGCCCGTGGCGCTGCCGGCGCGGCTGCGGATCAACGGCGCCGATCTGGCCGTCGCGAACATGTACGGGGTCTACGCCCGCATCGACGCGTTCGACGGCTCCTACGCCGAGCAGGACTTCTGTAGTGACCCCGACGGCAACCTCTACTCGGCCTTTCGTGACGCCGGAGAAGCTGATTTCCGCTACCTGGGAGCCAGTCCCGATCCGTACCGCCGCAGCTACTTCAAGGAAAGCAACGTGGCGGACGATGACTGGTCGGACCTCATTCAACTGACGGACGTGCTGAACAACGCCCCGGAGGCGACCTATCTTCAGGAAGTCAACAGAGTGCTCAACCTCTCGTATTGGCTGCGGTACATCGCCCTGGACTCGCTGCTGATGAACTACGAGACGGGCTTGAACCGGGGCATCGGGGACGACTACTACATGTATCGCGGCGTGATCGATCCCCGCTTCGTGCTGATCCCCCACGATCTCGATTCGATTCTCGATCAGGGCGGCGCCGGCCCCAACCTGAGCATCTTCACGATCGTCCGCGGGGTCGCCGGCTCCAATGGCATGGATGGGTTGTGGCGGCTCTTCCGCCATCCCGAGGTGGTCGCCCTGTACCACCAGGCCTTTTTGGATCTGCTGGACGATTTCTTCAATCCTTCTGTCCTCGACCCGCTATTCGACCAAGTCCTGGGCGGCTTCGCGCCGGCCAGTCGCATCAACGCCATGAAGCAAAGCGTCCGGAACCGCATTGCCGCGGTGCGGACCCAGATCCCGCAGACGCTGATCATCAACAGCTCCCTGCCCGTGGCGAGCGGGTATCGGCGCACCACGGCGAAGAACTACTCCCTCTCGGGCACGGCCCACGCCGGCCGGACGCGCTCGGTGGCCATCAACGGGCAGCCGGCCACCTGGTCGCCGGAAGACGGCACCTGGCAGTCCGGGGCCTCCTCCGGACCGGCGGAGTCCCTGGTGAGCACGGGCTCGGAGTGGAAATACCTCGACAATGGCAGCGATCAGGGTACCGCATGGTACAGCCCGACGTTTGACGACAGTGCCTGGCGCAGCGGCCGAGCGGAGCTCGGCTACGGGGATGGCGACGAGGCCACTGTCGTCACCAGCGGACCGGCAGGCAACCGTTACATCACGACCTATTTCCGCAGGTCCTTCATCGCGACCAAGGTCGCGTGGTATTTGAGCTTGCGTCTACGACTGTTGCGGGATGATGGGGCGGTGGTCTATCTCAACGGCGTGGAAGTCGTCCGCAGCAATATGCCCGCCGGGCCGATCAATTACCTGACGCTCGCCTCCACCAATATTGTCGGCGAGGACGAGCGAACGTTTCTTGCCTTCGACTTGTCGCCGGGCGTGTTGCGGGAGGGGGTCAATGTCCTGGCGGTCGAGGTGCACCAGAATTCGCCTACGAGTGCCGACGTGAGCTTCGATCTGGCGTTGGAGGCGACGCGGCGCGGAGGGGAGGAGGCCGCGTTGCTGCCGGGGATCAACCGGGTCGTGGTCCAGTCCTTCGACAGCCGGGGCGGCGCCGGCCGCGTGCTGGAGGAAGGCTACCTCGATATCTGGTACGACACCGGTCGGCTGTCGGAGCTTTCGGGCACGCTGGCCTCCGATCGGATTCTGGATGCGGCTTCCGGCCCGTGGCGCGTGACAGGCACGCTGACGGTCCCGGCGGGACGGACCCTGACCATCGAGCCCGGCACGACGGTCTTCTTCAATCCCAACGCGGGTCTTACCGTCCGCGGCCGCCTTCTCGCGGAAGGCACCGCCTATCGGAGCATCACGCTGACGAAGGCCCCCGAAGCCACGGCGCCGTGGGCCGGGCTGCAATTCCTCAACACGCAGCAGGAGAGTCGGCTCGTCCACGTCAACATGGAATACTGCGACGCCGGGCCCTGCGCCGTCCGGGCCGACCGCGCCAACGTCTACCTGGACCGCGTCGTCTGGGCCAATCATGCCAAGACCTATCTGATCTTCGACCACTCCTCCATCGTGCTGAGGAATTCCGTATTGCCGAGCCTCCAGAATGCCGAGCTGGTGCACGCCAGCGGGCTCCCGCCCGACGGCCAGGCGCTGTTCGAAGGCAACTGGTTCGGGAGCACCACCGGCTACAACGACATCATCGATTTCACCGGCGGCAAGCGTCCGGGGCCGATCGCCCGGTTCCTCAACAACACGTTCGCCGGCGCCAGCGACGATTGTCTCGACCTCGCCGGCGCCGATGCCCACATCGAAGGCAATGTCTTTCTGAACGTACACATGGGGGCGGGCAACAGCAGCCCGTCGCACGCGATCACCACGGGGGTCCAGAGCGGCCAAGCCTCCAACCTGATGGTGGTGCGCAACCTGTTCCATGATGTCGATCATGCCCTTCTGGTCAAGGACGGGGGCTTTGTCACCGCCGTCAATAACACGGTGGTCCGTGCGATCCTTGCCGGCGTGAACCTGTATGAGGCCGGGGCGGCGCCGGGCCGGGGATTCTACGGCGATGGGAACATCTTCTCCGAGGTCGCCCGCCTGTTCGCGAATCCGGTCGGGATGGGCCGCTCCACGCCGGTCACGATGAACAACTCGCTCTTTGCGATCCTCGCGGGGGACCCAGTGGTCTGGGCGGGGGACGGGAATCTGCCGGACGCAGACCCGCAGTTCGTTCGGGCCCAGGGAATCACCGACCCGAAGAACGACCTGCGGCTGCTGCCCACGTCGGCGGCGATTGGCACGGGACCCAACGGTCGGAACATGGGCGGTCTGGTCCCGCCCGGGGCCTCGATCTCCGGAGAGCCGTTGCCTGTGACGTGGCGCACGACCGCCACGCTTGCCGTGGGCGGCCCCGACCTCTATGCCTACAAGTACCGGGTCAACGACGGCCCCTGGAGCGCGGAAGTGGTCCGGCCGGACGCCGGCGCGCCGGCCAATCCGAAACCGCTGCCGCCCATCGTCCTGACCGGTCTGCAGCACGGGCGATCCTACACCGTCTCTGTGATCGGCAAGGACTCCGCCGGGGTCTGGCAGAGCGAGTACAGTCCCACCGTGTCGCGGACCTGGACGGTCGACACCGCGTACCGGCATCTCGTCATCAACGAGGTCCTGGCCCTCAACCAGTCGGTGCTCCAGCAGGGCAATGCCTTCCCGGACGCCGTGGAGCTGTATTACGATGGTCCGGCCCCGATCAGCCTGGCGGGGATGAGCCTCAGCGACAATCCGCAACAGCCGCGGAAGTTCGTCTTCGGCTCCAACGTAACGATGAATCCCGGCGCCTACCTGGTTCTGTATGCCGATGACAGCGCCGCGGCCTCGGGCCAGTACCTGGGGTTCGGCCTCAGCGCTCAAGGCGAGGGCGTCTACCTGTACGACAAGGCCGGGGTGCTCCTGGATTCGGTGGAGTTCGGCTTGCAGGTGGCGGATCTGTCCATCGGTCGCATCGGGCCGTTGGCGGAATGGCGGCTGACGGTCCCGACGTTCGGCCAGGCCAACGTCGCCCGGCCCCTGGGCGATCCGCGCGCTGTGCGGATCAACGAATGGCTGGCCAGCGGCCGGGTCCTGCTGCGGTGGGACTTCATCGAGCTCTACAATCCCAACCCGGACCCGGTCGATCTGAGCGGCATGATCCTGACCGACAGTCCCGCCGTGTCGTCGTGCCGGCACCAGATCGCGCCGCTGAGCTTCATCGCCGGCCGCGGTCACGCGGTCTTCTGGGCCAACAACTCCACCGGCCCCGGCCATGTCACTTTCCGCCTGGCCGCCGACGGCGAGCTGATCGGTCTGTATGATGCCCAGGGCAGGCAGGTGGACAAGGTCCTCTTCGGCGCCCAGACCACGGACTTCTCCGAAGGGCGGGTCCCTGATGGGGCGGCGAAGATCGAGCTGTTGCCGCTGCCGACCCCCGGACTCCCGAATCCCGAAATCAAGAAATCCGGCACGACGAGCGTTGCGTCGGTCCCGACGGGAGCGGACAAGCGGGTCCTGGTTCCCACCGGCCCCATCAGCGACGACTGGCGGGGCGGCCGGCCGT
>VGYL01000301.1 GCA_016872975.1 Planctomycetota bacterium | reverse complement strand
CGCCAGGTCGATCGCCAGGCGCATTCTCGCCTCCACGGAGGCAAAGCCCCGTTCTTCGTGCCGGATCAGGGCTGTGAGCCAGGCCGGCAGCGCCACGCGGATCTCCCTGCCGTGCCAACTGTCGTCTGTCACGGGTACGTCATGCCTGTCCGGGGCGTTGGGTATCTTCCCTTTCACGGCGACCATGGTAAACCCGTGACGGCAGGCTCGTCAAGGATCTGCACGGGGGTGGGTGCCTGACCGTCGCTGCGCGGGCCTCCCGGCCCAGCCCAAACCACCGCCGGAAAAGGGGACATTCTACTTTTCCGTCCCCGGAAGGGGAAAAGTAGAATGTCCCCTTTTCCTTTGCCGGCAGGTCAGCCGTAGGTTCGGCCGGTGTCATCGACGTAGACCTGGCTTCTGGCCTCGCTTATGACACTGCTGGCATCGGCCAACTCGGTCAGATCGGGGACTTTGAGCAATCGCAAGCACTTGCGGCAGCGCATGCGACGATCGGCGGCAGTCGCGTCCAGCCACCATCGAAAGCTGCAACGCGGACATTGGGCGATGATGTGCATCGGATCACCTCGGCAGGGGACCGCTAGGACTGTGGCTCCCCAAGATCTGTATCGGCATCCCTGGCGCTGGAACGTTAGTCCCCCCGCATTTCGTACATCCCGCAGGAGGTGAAACGGCCGATAAGAATGCCCGTGGGGCGACAGGCGGTGGCGTAATGGGAGCGGCGCGGTTTGCGGGCGCCCGGAGAGCGAGGTTCATCTTGATTTCGCCGGGCGGTTGTGTTATCATAAGGACAAGTGGGGATACTGGTGACGATGAAGCTGCTTGGCGACACTGCGGTCGATCTCAGGGTTTTCGATGTGACCCGCGAGTTGCGTGGGTCCGACAGGTTTCATGCGCGCGGCCCCCAGTCCCAGGAGCCCATTCACGTCCATGTCCGCGTCCGGCCCTATACCGAGGTGCTGCCGGACACCGCGCCGGCGGGGAGATCAATCCGTTCTGCCCGTGCGAGCCACCCGGGTCCGGATCGACGGCCCGTCGGGACAATGCTGGACTGTTATCTCTGAAGTCACACGCGGCGCGGAGGTTTCGAAATCTCAAACGCCGCTAAGGGCGGAAGCACCTGATCCGTCCGATCAGACTGATCAGACTGATCCTGGAATCTGCTTCGGATTTGGTGCTTCTACCTTCGGGCCGGTGTCTCGGATCTGAATTCTCGAAATCTCCGGCCGGGCGCAAAAAACATGGGGCCCTGTTGCCATCCCTGGCGGGCCCCCCTCGGCGTTGTCCCTTCGAGGTGCCGGATCGTTAGAAGCCGAGTGTTACGATACTCTCTGCGGCCTGGCGGATGTTCTCGGGGCTCGTAAGTCGGCCGGACTGGAGTAGCTCCCGCGCTTTCTGGACGGCATCCGTTTCCGTCGTGGGCGTTTGCAGCGCCTGGCGGATCAGATCGCCAAAATGGACCTGGAGGGTGGCGTCGGATCCGTCGGCCGCAGGTGGGTTCGTTCGATCGGGTTGGGGCCGGGCGTTCATCCCCGGCGCCGGCAGGATCGGATTATTCTGGACGTTGTCGATCATCGAGCAGTTCCTTCAAGTTCCGTTTGCCTACCCTTGTTTTCGCCTGGTTTGGCCAAGTCTTTAGCCCCGGGCTGCGGAAAAATGCATTTCTCGCTACTGGCACCCGCAACTTTCTGGGGGACGCGGCCGCCCGTCGTCATCTCCGGCGGTGGCGTTCGAAGGTCCCGGCCACTTCGTAAGCCACAAACTTGCTGAAGTTCAAGGGGCTGATGACCACCAGTTCCTCCCGCAGGGGAGAGGGTCCGGTAAACCGGTTCTCCCAAAGGGAGGCCCTGATCCGTCGGCGCAGGCCCCGGTCGGAACTGTCCCACACCTGCTCCAGGCCCCAGAGGATCTGGCCGTCGGCCAGATCGATCAGTTTCAAGCGGAGCCCGATCACCAGGTGCGGATAGGGCTCGTACCGCGTGACGGTGCCCACCAGCAGGCCGTTGGCGTTCAGCAGGGTGCGGGCGGCCTCCAACTGCTGCAAGGCCCCCAGGGAGTCGATGTGGGCCTGCAGATCCTGCCAGGCGGGATCGTCGCGATGGACGACGACCACGCCGAAGACCTGCCGCTTCTGCGTTTCCAGGAAAAGCGCATCGGTGACCGCGGGGGCCATCTCGGGATAGGAGGACCGATTCTCCAATTCCAGGAAGACGACGCGCCCGAGCCGGCGCACGTCCTTGTGGGGGCTCAAGAAATAGGAGCGGGCCATGGGGTCGCGGTCCAGCTCGCTCTCGCAGCCGCCCGCCAGGACGAGCACCAGAAGCGCCGGTAGAACAGCGAAAGAAGGTAAGAAGGTAAGAGGCGAAGGAGGTCGGAGCAGGGAAGAAGAAGGTAAGAAGGTAAGAACGGAAGAAGGTCGGAGAGTTTTCTCCCCTTCCGATCTTCCTACCTTCTTACCTTTTGACCTTCCTACCTTCTCAGCTTCTGAACTTCCCACCTTCTCACCTTCCGCTCGTTTATGGGGTGCCATTGGGCTCTCTCTCCTGGGGGCCGGCAGACGAGCGGGCCTGGGCTCTCTCGCTCGTATCCGGGTGCAGCGTTTCGGCATGCCTGCGCTCCAGTGTTCCCGCTTCGGCCTGGCCCCCCAGGATCTCCAGGACCTTGAGCAGGGCCTCGAGTTGGGCCTGGGCCGCCTGGCGCATCTCGCCGCGGAAGCCCAGGATATTGCTCTTCCAGGTATTCAGCTCGGTCAGCATCTCGATCAGCAGGTCGTTGGCCTCGCCGAGTTCCTTCTGGGTCTGCTTGAGCTTGGCCTCGACGGCCGCGATCTGCTGGCGCAGGGCCTCGTTGTCGGTCGTAAGCCGCTGGTTCTCCTGCCGGAGCGTCACGGTCTGATCCGAGAGGCGGGCGTACCGCTCCGACAGCTCGATGGCCGACGTCACCGCGGTACGGCCCTCGAGCGCCCCCTCCTGGAACCGTCGGGCCGTCGTTTCTCTTCGGTCGGCGCCGTCGGCGACGGTATCCGGCGGGGGCGCCGGCGTGGCACAGCCGCCGAGCGCCAGCGCCGCAGCCAGCGCCAGCGTTACAAGTCTTTTTATGACAGTCATAATCGTTCTCCCGAATCGTAATCACAGCGTATGTACGTGGTTCTGCCGCAGGGGCACGCGACCTCGAGCACGACGTACTCAGGGTGCTTCTGGGCGAGGCGCACGCTGGAACCGGCGCCGTCGCAGGGCGGGGCCGTGTCCGGAGATGCGGCCGGGTCCGGATTCAGCACGAGCGGTTCGTGTAAGATGACGTCATCGGCCTTCAAGACACGGCGTCTTTCCATGGATGGTTGATGGTTGATGGTTGATGGTTTCCGGCTCATGGTTCTGATCCTGCCTCTTACTTCACACTTCAAACATCAAACTTCAAACACCGATTCTATCGGTTCGCCGGCGTCACGCACAGTAGTCAATGGTGTGCGGGTCGTCCCGGCCTTCCGGCGGCTGCTCCTCGGCGGCCTGGTCCGCCGCGGTCTCCCGGGACTGGGGGCCGTGGCGGGGGGGGCTCTGTCGGCGCTTGCGCTCGTGCCGCGGCCCGGCGGGAGTCAGACCCGCCACTCCATGAAGGTTTTCCACCGGCTTGATCGCGTTGAAATCGTTATCCATCATCTTTCCATGACTCCAATCTCACGGACAGGCAAAACAGAGCGCTGGCGTGCAACTGGCTGACACGGCTTTCCGTGATCTCCAGCACTTCGGCAATTTGCTTCATGGTCAAATGCTGCTGGTAGTAGAGGACGATGATCTGCAGGCGCCTTTCGTCGAGTTCCTGGAGGGCTTGGGTGAGCTCCTCGATCAACTCGGCCTTTTCCAGGAGGCGGTGCGGCGCCTCGGTCGGGGCGGTCGCCAGGAGGCCGGCCAGAGCCGGCTGCTCCTCGTGGAGGGCTTCGAGCGAGACGAAATGCCGGGCCCGGGCGCTCTCGAAGAGAGCGTACACCTCTGCCACGGGGATCCCCAGCGTTTCGGCCAGCTCCTCGTCCGTCGGCGGGGTGCCCGTCTGTTCCGCGATCTGACGGCTGGTTTCCAGCGCCCGGCGAATCTGCCGGTTGACGCCGGAGGGCAGCAGGGAGGCGCGCCGCAGCTCGTCCAGAACGGCCCCCTTGATGCGGATATAAGCGTAGGTCTTGAACTCGGCCCCTTGGGAGGCGTCGAAGTCGCGCGCCGCTTTGAGCAGGCCCACGGTCCCGGCCGACACCAGGTCTTCGAACGACAACGGCGGCTTGAGATAACTGACGGCCCGGCGGGCGATCTTGCGCACCAGGGGCAGCAACGGCAGAATCTCGTCCTGGCCTACCCCGCGCGTTCTGTGCCCCTGGTACGCCTGCAGGGCGACCGCACTGGGGGTTGATGGTTGATTATCGATGTTTGATGTTTGCTGTTTGATGGTTGCTGGTTGAGTTGTCTTCATGGCGTCTGTGCTCTTACTTCACACTTCAAACATCAAACTTCAAACATCACACTTCTCGGCGTTGCGGAGGTGGTCGTTGATCACGGCCTGGGTCAGAATCGCGTTGACGGCGCACACGGCGGCGACGGTCAGGACATAGGTGAGCGCGGCTCCCAGCACCGCCCGCTTGCAGCAGGTCCCGGGCGACAGGCCGCCCAGGGAGCCGATGAGGCCCAGGACAAAGAAGCACAAAACGGCCGTGCGGATCGCCAGGGAGCGCGGATCCATGATGGATGATTTCATAAAGTACTCAGTTCTCAGTTCTCAGTTCCCAGTTCGCAGTTCGCCGTTGCTGTGATCTGACAACCGGGAACTGTCAACTATCCATCTATCGTCATTTCTTCGGCGGGCACTCCAATCGTCTCCAGGGGCTCGACGGGCGTCCCCAGGACGATCTCGTCGTACGCCACCACCGGCAGCATGGGCAGGGTCCGCGCCAGCATCTGCGCCAGCGGCGCCCGCAGCCGGGCATCGCACAGGAGCACGACCTTGTCCTGGCCCCGGTCCACGGCCGATTTCCAGGCGTCCGCGACCCGGCGATTCAACTCCAGGGCGGTTTCCGCGGACGCGTTCAGGAGCAACTCGCCGTTTTCCTGGCGCAGCGTGGAGGTCAACTGGTGCTCGAATGTCGGATCGAACGTGATCACGGTCACCCGGCCGTCGGCATCGCGATACTGTTCGGTGATCGTCCGGCTCAGGGCCTTGCGCACCATTTCGGTGAGCACGCCCGCGTTCTTGGTCTTGGCCGCGTTCTCGGCCAGGGCCTCGAGGATCGCCGTCAGCTCGCGGATGGGCAGGCCGCTCTTGAGCAGGTTCCGCAGCACGCGCTGCAGCAGCCCGAGGGAGACCTCGCCCTCCGTGCCGACGACCTCGCCCACGAGGGAGGGCTGGTTCTTCCGCAGCCGGTCGATCAGGAGCTGGACATCCTCACGGGTAAGCAGCTCGTCGGCGTGCCGCTTGAGCGTCTCCGACAGATGGGTGAGGAAGACGGACTCCGGGTCGATGACCGTATAGCCGTTCAGCTCGGCCTCTTCCTTCTTGCCTGCGGGGATCCACAGGGCCGGCAGGCCGTACACCGGCTCGGTGGTCTGGATCCCGTTCACCTTCTCCTGCACGGCGCCGGGGTCCCCCGGCCCGCAGGGCCGCTCCGCGGCCAGGGCCAGGAACATCTCCGGCTCCAGAGATCCCTTGGCGACCGGGACCTCCGAGAGCCGAATCTCGTAGGCGTTGGGCGCGAGATTGAGATCGTCCCGCAAACGCACCAGGGGGATGACCAGGCCCATCTGCTGGGCGAACTGCCGGCGCAGGGTGCCGATCCGATCGAAGATCGTGTGGCTCTTGCGCGGATCGACCATGCCGATCAGACGCACGCCGACGTGAACGGAAACCCGGTCGATATCGAGCAGGTTCTCGACGGGCTCTTTCTCCGGCTTCTTGGGCTGGGCGGTGGCCGGTTTCGATGGGACTTTCTCGGCGCGGCCGGCCATTCGTCCGAGCACTGCCGTACCGGCGGCCAGCAGCAGGAACTGCAGGCGCGGCATGCCGGGCACGAACGCCAGGGCCGCCACGATGCACGCCGCCGTGGTCAACGGCTGCCCGGCGCGAAGAAACTGCCGGGACAAGTCCTGGCCGACGCTGTGGCTGGACGAAATCTTGGTGACCAGAAAGCCCGAACTGATGGAAATGATGACGGAGGGGATCTGGCTGACCAGGCCGTCCCCGATGGACAGAATCGCATAGGTCTGGACGGCACTCAGGATCGTCGTGCCGCGGGAGTACCCCATGGCGATGCCGCCGACGATGTTGATCGCGGTGATGAACAGGCTGGCCTTGGCGTCGCCCCGGATGAACTTGCTGGCCCCGTCCATGGCGCCGTAGAACTCGCTTTCCTTGACGATCTTGGCCCGCCGCTCGTTGGCCTGGGCCTCGGTGATGGCGCCGGCGTTGAGGTCGGCGTCGATGGCCATCTGCTTGCCCGGCATGGCGTCGAGGGTGAACCGGGCGGAGACTTCGCTGATGCGCTCGGCGCCTTTGGTGATGACGATGAACTGGATGACGACCAGGATCAGGAAGATGACCAGGCCGACCACGACGCTGCCGCCGGCGACGAAATCGCCAAACGTGTGAATGATCTTGCCCGCGTCGCCCTGGAGCAGGATCAAGCGGGTCGAGGCGACGTTCAGCGAAAGGCGAAACAGGGTGGTGAACAGCAGCAGGGAGGGGAACGTGGACAGCTCCAGCGTCTCCCGGGCCGACAGCGTGACGATGAGCACCGCGATCGACAGGGAGATGCTGCAGGCCAGGAGCAGGTCGAGCAGGACCGTGGGCACCGGGACGATCAACGTCGCCAGGATCGTCACCAGACCGGCCGCCAGAACGACATTGGTGTAGGAGGCGAACGGCGTGTTCGCTGCCCCATCCTCGCGGGCGCCACCGGCGGGCAAACTGGCTGTCAGCGCACGATCCAAAGCCATGCGACTACACTCCTGGAGAATTCGCCGGGGCGCCGGCTCCGAGGATCTTCCTGAGGCGAACGGCGAACCGATCCTCGACGACCACGACGTCGACCTCGGCGAACCGGGAGTCCTTCACGTACAGGTCGGCGGGTGTCTCGATCGGCTTTTCCAGCTTGAGCACGGAGCCGGGGCCAAGCTGCAGCAGCCGCCGGACCGGAATCTGGACCTGACCCAACACCACCGAAATGGGGACATTCATGTCCAGAAGAATATCGAACTGCCCGTGGCCGCCCGTCCCGGCGTCCGGGGGCGCCTCCGGAAACTGCACCTCACGGACCGGGACCCGCGCTCCGTGATCCGCGTCACGTGATTCGTGGCCCGGGTCATGGGGCCCGGGCGATGCGTCCCGGACCGGGTCGCCGGTCTGGATGGGAGCGTTGCTCGTTTCAGGCATGGCCGTCTCCATTGATGATTGATGATTTATGAAGTATGATTTGGGCGTGCGCCGGCGGCGCGCAGCGGAGGAACCAGCGTCACGAAGCTGCCAGCCATCAGCCATCGTAGATGATCCATCATGATTCGCAACTCCTCATTCATAAGGTCGTACCTCATGATATTGGTAAGACTTTCTTGCGAAAACGACAATCCAAGGCCGATTCTTGTACGGCATTGCGTTCCTCAGCCCAGATGTCAC
>VGYL01000300.1 GCA_016872975.1 Planctomycetota bacterium | reverse complement strand
GCATCGGGTCGTAGTGCTTCAGCTTCAGGAAGCGCTGCACGACCTGGTTGCGGTTCTCGAACTCCGTCAGCGGCAGCTCGGCGGTCACGGTGACGACGGGCTTGTCCAGGCGTTGGATCCACCCGGCCACCAGCTCCACGTCTTCCGGCCGCGCCTTGACGATGATCCACTTGCGCTGCGGGTCCGGGATCAGCACGATCGGCTGCTCACTGACCCCGGGGACGCTGGACGAATGGCCGCTCCGCGGGCGCGCCCGGTCGATGCGGATCGCGCGCGTCGCGCCGCTGGAGCTGCCGGAGCTCCAACTGCTGCGGCCATAGAAGCCCGATGTCGGGCCGCCGCCCTCGCCGAGAACCGCGCTCAGGAGGGTGGCGATCTCCTCCGGCTCGCGGGCCTGCAGCTCGATCACCTTGGTGATGAGGTCGTCCCGCGGCGGGACATCGAAGTGGGCAACGATCTCCTCCATCCGCAACAGGTTTTCCACCGCGTCCACGATCAGCAGGGTGTTCGTGTTCAGTTCCGGCACCATGCGCCCGGAACTGCTCAGCATCGGCACGAGCAGCTCCTGCATGCGGTCCGCCCCCAGGTGCGTCAGCTTGATGAAGCGCTGCACGATCTGATTCTTGTTCTCGATCCGATCCAGCGCGTCCGCGGCGGCGATCGTCGGCAGCGCGGTGTCCAGCTTGCGGATCCACGCGGCAATCGTCTCCATATCGCCCGGGCGGGCCTTGACGATGATCCACTTGGACCGCGGTTCTCCGATGAAGACCACGGGCGGGTCCCCGCCGAAACCGCTCGACCCGCGGCTGCTCGAGAAGCGGGCGCGATCGACCCGCAGGATATGGGTCGGCGAGGTCATTCTGCCGCTGCGGTCGCGCACGACCGTGCCCATGCTCCGGCCATATCCGCTGACACCCTCGCCAAGAAGCGCCCCGAGCAGCGTGATGACCTCCTCCGGCTCGCGGTGCTGGAGTTCGAAGATCTGCGTGGCCATGTCGTCCTCGGGCGGGACATCGAACTGGGCGACAATCCGCTCCAGCCGGAGCAGAGTCTCCACCGTGTCGACGACGATCAACGTATTCGTCTGCATTTCCGGCGCGAGGTTTCCGGCCGGGCTCAGCAACGGCCTCAAAGCCATACCCATCCGGTCCGGGCTGACGTGCGTCAGCTTGATGAACCGTTGGACGATCTGATTCTTGTTCTCGATCTTTTCGAGCGAGTCCTCGGCCGCGATCGTGGGCATCTGCCGGTCGAGCCGCTCAATCCAGCGGCGGATCTCCTGCATGTCTTCGGCCGCGGCCTTGACGATGATCCAGTTGAACTTGGGCTC
Organism: Planctomycetota bacterium; assembly: GCA_016872975.1. Classification (GTDB taxonomy): domain Bacteria; phylum Planctomycetota; class Phycisphaerae; order Sedimentisphaerales; family Anaerobacaceae; genus PLanc-01. Next base: position 6,335 of record VGYL01000300.1, on the reverse strand, counting down.
GGCGATCAGCATGATGGCACTGCGCGCCCCGCTGACCACGGTCGAGGACGCCGCGGACGAGGGCGCTGAGCCGCGACCCCGGAAGCGATGGTCGGCCCCCGCCCCCGACGGGCTGCTCGTCGAGATCACCGTGCGCGGGCTGGAGCCGGGCCCCGTCGGACTGCGCGGGGTCCCGCTCAGCAGGATTTGCAGCAACTGCACGATCTCGCCGGGCGCGCGGTTGCGGACCTCGAAGACCTCCGTCGTGATCTGGTCCGATTCCGGGACATCGAACTGGGCGATGATCGTCTCGATCCGCATCAGGTTGCGCACCGTGTCGATGATGGAGAGGCTCGAAGTCATTTCGTCGGCGTTGATGTGGCCGTACTCGCCGATCAAGGGCTGCACGATCTGCACCATCTGGCTGGGCCGGTAATGGGCCAGCCGGAAGAACTTCTGCACGATCTGCTCTTTGTTCTCGATGGCCGCCAGCGGTTCCTCCGGCGCGATCGCCGGCACCACGCCGATCCGCGCGTCCCGGATGGGCTTCAGGTAGATCGTCTTGTCCGCGTGCTCGGCCGTGTACCCCTTCAGCCGCAGCGCCCCATAGATCTGTTCCAGGGCGTCGCTGCGCGACAACCGGCCGGGCGCGTAGATCGTGATCTTCTGCTTCAAAATCTCGTCGGTGGGAATCACCACCTTACCGGTCCAGTCGGCGATCTTCTGGATGATAAGCCTCATCTCCACGTCTTTGAGGTTCAGGGCCTCCTCTTCCTGCGCGGCCGCCCTCGGAGCGCTCGGCGTGACAGCGCCCGGCGAGGATCCCGGCGTCGGCGGTTTCTGCGCTTCCGGCTTGGGGGCCGGCGGCTCCGCCGGCGTGGACGCTCCGGCGGCATTCCCAGCCCCGGCCGCGGTCTTTTCCTGGGTGTCCCCGGCGGCGGGCGGCTGGGCTGCCGGGGCAGGGCTCTCTTTCGGGTCCGACGCGGCCGGTGATTTGCCGGCGGGCTCGCCGGCCGGCTGAGCCCCGGCGGGGCTCGGCGCCACTTTCGGCTCCGCGGCCGCCGCCCTCTGGACGCTCGGAAGGCTCCGGGAACCCCCTGGCTTGCCAGCCGGCAACGGCGGCTCGGGGGTGTAATACCCGAAACGCCAGATGAGAATGCTCGCGGTAACCGCCACGAGAATGAAAACCATCCATTTTGTTCGCTGCACGCAGATACCCTACCAACATTCCATACTCAATCATCGATGCGTGGCGTGCTTCGGGAAGACAGCCTGGACCGAATCACGCAATCAGGTGCTCTATGGCAGGAAAGACGCCCGCGCCCGCCGACTTATTTCGCCCATTGGGATATGAGGGCGACAACGCCCCCCGGAAAAACCCACCGCGCAAGTAGGGATTTTGCGCACGAGACCTCGCGCGTTCCGCGTGAAGCGTTCTGCGGGCAAAGCCCCGCGTCCAGGGACGTGGGGGCCGCGTCCGGCGTTTTGCCCTTGGCTGTCACGACGCCAGGGCGGCCTGCAGCATGGCCCGGGCGTAGGCGACGTTGAAGACGATACCCGCGTAACCGCCCCCGCCGGGATAGCCCGCGCGAAAACCGGGCTGCTGGCGGTCGTAGTCCAGCGCCCGCGGATGCTCGGGGTAAATCGCCCCGGCATACTCGTTCCGAACCAACTCCCGCATGACACGGAACATGTCCACCTCGCCATTGTCCGGGAAGACTTCGGCGTATTTCTCGTAAGGCTTTTGCACCTGCACATTGCGAAAATGGGCATGGTTGATCCGTCCCCGGCCGGCAAAATAGCGACAGACCTCGACCGGGTCCTCCCCCATTTCCCTCGTCACGCCGCAGTCGTATGTGATGCCGTTCGAGGGACTTGGAACGATCTCGATCAGGCGTTTCCAGCCGGCCAGGGTCCCCATGATCTGTCCCGACCCGCGACTGACCGGGGCCGGCGGATCGTTCGGATGCAACGCGAGCCGGACGCCAGCCTCCTCGGCCACCGGCACGATCGCCTTGAGAAAATAGGTAATATTCACCCACATCGCTTCGAGACCATGGGCACCCTCCCGCTCCAGCGGCGGCAGGTCCTTCATCTTGTCATAGTCGAACGCGGTGTACCCCGTCCCGCCCCGGCCGATCTGCTCGTAATATCCTTCCATCGCCCGGTGGGCATAGAAGTTGTACTCGATCACCGGCAGACCCACCCTGCCGGCGGCCCGAATGGACTGAATGACCTTCTCGATCTCCTCATCCCGTCCCGGCCGGCCGTAGATCGTGTTCGGGAACCCGCCGATCATCAGGTTGTACAAGGTGAGCCCGGCAGCCTTGTACCGCTCCATCCGGGCCCGCAGGTCCGCCTCGGTCCAGGGAATGCGCGGCCCCCCGCCGAGCACATAGTCCACGCCCAGTTGTTTGATGCGTTTGAACCCGGCGTCTTCCTGCCCCTCCAGCCCGCGCCCCCCGTCGCCCGTGCCGAGACAGAGTTTGGGCGTATCGGGTCCCTCGACAATCGGCCACGATTTCGCCGCCGGCGCCGCCGTAACCGTGTTGATGGCAGGCGTCACCGCCAGCATCCCCGCCGCTTGCATCATCCGTCTGCGTGACAGATTCCCAGTCATGCCATGTCCTCCTGCAATTCCCCGGGCCCATCCGCCCCCATGCTATCCTCCGCTGCGGTGCGATTCAAAGGGATTTTTGACAGCGAAGCCGTGCTGAGGTACCATATCCCCACACGATTGCGGAGCCGCACTGAAGTCCGAAGCGGTAGCGGCGGCCGCCGGAGTCGATACGAATCTCGTGTTCGACAGACCATTCCTCATCATGATTCAGCGGGGGGATGCCAAACAACCCTACTTCGCCCTGTGGGTCGGAAATACCGAATTGCTCCTGCCGCTTCCGCCGCGTTAGAGACCTCGGCTGCGATCTCGGAACTCGGATGCTAATCCGTCTTGAGCTTCTCCCAGAACTGACGCGGGGAGAGAATCAGCAATGACTCCACGCGCCCCAAAACCAGAAGCTCCTTGTCACCCGTCACGAGCACATCGGCCCCACCTTGAATGGCTGCCGCCAGAATGCCGAGATCGTCCTTGTCGCGCAATTCGATCTGCGGAAGAACGGCCGGGTCAATGCAGATGCCATCCTGCTGCAAGAGCACCAAGAAATCCTCGATCAATTCCTGCGGCACATCGAACTTGCCCCTCAGGACGCGGTGCAGTTCGCTCAACACTTGCTCCGATACCAGAAGCTCATGGCAGGCCAGAACTTCACGCAGAACGTCCGCACACAAACCGCGCGTGGCGGCGGCGCTGGCGAGCACGTTCGTATCCAGAAGAACCTTCACGAGACCTCGTCAAACACATCCTCATCGGTCAAATAGCCGCGTGCCTCGGCAAAGGGCATCATTCTCTGCCGCAGGGCCTCGAATTGGCACAGGCGGAGTTGGCGCCGGAGCGCCTCGCGGGCAATCTCGCTTCGATTCTTTCCGGATCGCCGGCTTGCTTTCGTCAGCAGATCGTCAAGATCCTTGTCCAATCGAATAGTCAACGTGGATGTCTTCGCAGTCGTCTTCATGTCTTACATTGTAAGACATAAAGATGGGTCTGTCAATCAGAAAGCTCGAAATCTCGGGATGATTACCTCACCGACGGGTGGCAGCGTCAAGGCCGGTAGGCCTTGGCGATGGTCCTACGCACGGGCAATCCGCCATCGCCAAGCTCCGAAGACTCCGCTTGACGCTGCCACCCATACAGCAAACGACTTTGCGTTTGCCCTGCCGAAATCTCGGGATGATTACCTCACCGGCCTCAGGTAACCTCAGGCTCCCAACCGCACGTTTGGCTTGGGTTCGTATTCGATCACGGCGGCGCGGCCGTTTTGGGCGATCGAGAGGCGGGCGGCCTCGGTGACCAGCTCGTTGATCCAGCTAGCGCCGGGGGTGGCGAGGACGCCGCGATTGTCGATCTCCGCGAGGACCCGTTGCCGCGCCGTCAGGGCTTTCGTGCCTTTGAGATCGGCGGCGGCCGCGTTGACCCGTTGGGCGGCCAGGACCAGGGCTTCGATGGATTCGAAACCGTAGCCGACCGGCCGGAGGCCCGGGCCGTCCCAGGGGACCAGGCGGAAATAGTCCGGGCTGACGAAGCGGAACATCGTGCCCGCCCGGCGGTCGATGTAGCCGTGCTGCACGCCGCGATACTGGTCGTCGTGCTTGAGAATCGCGGCGCAGTTGTCGCTCTCGCAGTACATGACCAGGCCCTGGTCGTTCGTGCCGGCGGCCTCGTCCGGGTAGCCCAGACCGTCCGTGATGCTCAGCAGGGCCCCGTTCTCCCAGACGACTTGGCCCTGGGCCCACATGTAACCGACGTTGCCGTTCGGGAATTTGCCCTCGACGCCGCGCACCGAGACCTCGACCGGCCGCAGGCCCGTGATGAAGTACACCAGGTCCACGTAGTGACAGCCCACGTAGGTGAACGGGTCGCTGTTCTCCTTGGTGAACCAGTTCTGGAAGTTGGAATGGCGGTAGTAGTACGGCTCGATCATCTTGGCCTCGCCGCAGCGGAATTGGCCGAAACGCCCGGCCCGATAGAGGCCCCGGGCATCCAGCGCCCGGCGGTCGAACCGCTTGTGGTACTCGATACCGACAAAGAGTCCCTTGGCATGGGCGAGCTTATGAATCTCGACCGCCTCGGCGTACGTGGGCACCAGCGGCTTGACCGTCAGCACGTGCTGGTCGTGCTCCACGGCCACGCGAATGACCCCCGCGTGCAAATGGTCCGGCACCGCCACCACCACGAGATTGCCCGGCGGCAGGCTGGCAATGACGTCTTTGAACAGGTCCGGGTGCATCTTCTCGGGCGGCGTGTCCAGTGAAGGGAAGGCTTCGAACCGCTGGCCCGGAAAGGCTTCGGCGAAACGCGGGAATTCCGCCAGCACGCGCAAGGGCGCCGAGTTCAGGGCGCAGATCTTGATCGATCCGATGGTGCCCGCGCGCTGCAAGTGATACAACGACGGCAGGATTTGATCCTGCGTGATCATCCCGCCGCCAACCACGACGATTTCGAGCTTCTCGTCTTGCCTGTCCACAGAATCGTCCCTCGAAAGAGGTTCCCTTCCTCGTAGCATGGGCATCTTGCCCATGAGTATCACGGGCGTCTCGCCCGTGGAAGCAGGGCCAAGATGGCCCTGCGACTCATGGGCGGGACGCCCATGCTACGAAATCGCCTCGCCCATGGCCTCTGCGAGCACGGCGACACCTTCGCGAATCGCGTCTTCCGGCGTCACCAGCGGCGGCGCGACCTTGACCGAGGCGCCGGCGTAGCCGACGGGCGCGAACATCAGGAGCCCTTTCTCCACACACCGGCGCACGATGTCGGCGGCCAGCCTGGAGTCCGGCTCGATGCCGCCGGGCTTGATCATGTGCAGGGCCGCCACGAGTCCCTTGCCGTGCACGACGCCGACGTGTTTGGGAAACCGCGCGCCCACCTCCCGCAGCAGCGGCTGCATGATCTCGCCCATCCGCCGGGAGTTCTCGACCAGCCTCTCCTCTTCGATGACCTTCAGGTTCGCCAGGGCCGCCGCGGCACAGATGGGGTTGCCTGTGTGGGTCGAGGTCATCGAGCCGGGCGGATAGAGGTCCATGATGTCGCCCCGCCCGATCACCGCCGACAGCGGCATGCCGCTGGTGATGCCCTTGCCGCAGCAGATCAGATCGGGCACGACGCCATAGTGCTCGAATCCCCAGTAGGTGCCTGTACGGCCGAAGCCGGCCTGGATCTCGTCGAAGATCAGCAACGCTCGGTGCTGGTCGCACCAGGCACGGAGTTTCTGAATGTATTCGGGCGGCGCGAAGCTGGCGTTGCCGCCCTGGTAGGTCTCGCTCATGACGCCGGCGACCTGGCCGGGCGCCACGCCGGCCCGCTCCAGGGCCTTGAGGAATCCTTCGAAGCTCGTGTCCGGACCGCGGAAACCGTCCGGAAACGGCACCTGGACCATCGCCGGGTCCAGGTTGACGATCCAATCCTTCAGGGCCGGGATGCCGCCGGCCATCTGCGAGCCCAGAGTCCGTCCATGGAAGGCGTTGTGGTAGGTCACGATCACGATCTTCTTCGGGTCGATGGCTTTGCCGTGGGTCCGCGCCAGCTTGATCGCACATTCGCAGGCCTCGGAACCGGTCGTCAAAAGAAAGACCTTCTTGAGCCCTTCCGGCGCGACCCGCGCCAACTCAGCCGCCAGCTCGCCGCGGATCTCCGAGGGGAAGCAGTAATTGTGCGTCAGGCCGTGCTCGATCCGCTCCATCATGGCCTTGCGGATCGTCGGATGGCCGTGTCCGGCGTTGGCCACGACCACGCCGGAAGACCA
>VGYL01000299.1 GCA_016872975.1 Planctomycetota bacterium | reverse complement strand
CCAAATAAATGCTATCGACAGCAGAAGCGGCCACTTTGCGCCAGGCTCGTATCTCCAGATCGTAAGCAGATGGAAACAGATGCCGGCCCACAGAACGCCTGGGGCAATACTCATGACCCCGCCATACACGTTACCGATCCCGTGTGGAGTCATCTGCTCTAGAAGCAGGACAAGGGCCACCAGGATGAGAGTTGGTGCCATGACCGTTCCATAGTTCAGCCAACCGATTCCCCGCAAAGAGAAAGTGTAGGGAAGGCCCAGAATAGCCGCGCCAACATAGGCCACCCCTGCCGCTATCGCCACGGGTTCGATAAGAGCCTCTCCCCGAACCGAGTAGAAGTCGTAGTACGGGACAATCGCCCGATAGATCGGTATGAGAGCGGGGGCAATGAGCAGGCCCAATAACAGCCTCGTGTCCCCGATCAGGTCTCCAGAACTCATAATTCCGCTCCCGCTGGCGGCATCGGATGTGCCTGCACAGTGTACATCGGCCTCTGGATTGCTTGCAGCGCAGGTATGGACCCAAGCCTGTCGGCTCCATGCCGGGGATTCTATCCGTCGAGCAACATGGAGGCAAGAGGAAGATCTCGAACGGTTGTCTCTTTGTCCCCCTAACAGACAAGGGCCGACGGTTTGAGAGGCCGTCAGCCCTTGCTCAGTTGCATGTACGTGTCGGACTGGCGCCGGTCTACTTGGCTTCGAACTCGGCGTCGATGACGTCTTCGCCGCCTTTGCGTTTGACTTCGGCTTCCTGTGCCGGACCCTGCGGACCGCGCGGGCCCTGCGGACCTTGCTGGGCGCCGGCGGCGGCCTGCTTCTTGGCGGCTTCCTCGTAGAGGGCCTTGCCCAGCTCCTGGGTGGTTTCGTTGAGGTTGTCGATCGCCCGGCGGATCGCGGCGGCGTCCTCGCCCTTGGTGGCTTCCTTGAGGTTGTTGACCGCGCTTTCGATCTTGCCGCGCGTCTCGGCGGGGACTTTCTCGCCGTGCTCGCGCAGGGTCTTTTCCGTCGAGTAGATCAGTTGATCCGACTGGTTCTTGAGATCGACGACCTCGCGGCGTTTGCGGTCTTCCTCGGCGTGGGCCTCCGCGTCGCGGGTCATCTTCCTGATCTCCTCGTCACTCAGGCCCGAGCTGGCCTTGATCTCGATGGACTGCTGCTTGCCGGTGCCCAAGTCCTTGGCCGAGACGTGCAGAATGCCGTTGGCGTCGATGTCGAAGGCGACCTCGATCTGCGGCATGCCGCGCGGCGCCGGCGGGATGTCCGTGAGCTGGAACCGGCCCAGCGTGCGGTTGTCCCGCGCGAATTCGCGCTCGCCCTGGAGGACGTGGATATCGACCGTCGTCTGTCCGTCGGCGGCGGTGGAGAAGACCTCCTTCTTGCTGGTCGGGATCGTCGTGTTGCGGTCGATGAGCTTGGTCATCACGCCGCCCAGCGTCTCGACGCCCAGTGACAGCGGCGTCACGTCCAGCAGCAGGATGTCCTTGACGCCCGCGTCGCCCATGAGCACGGCGCCCTGGATCGCGGCGCCCAGCGCGACGACCTCGTCGGGGTTGAGGCTCTTGTTCGGCTCTTTGCCGAAGATCTCCTTGGCGATCCGCTGGACCTTGGGGATGCGGGTGGAGCCGCCGACCATGAGCACCTCGGCGATGTCCGCCGGCCGGAGCTTGGCGTCCTCGATGGCCCGGTAGCAGGGGGCCTTGAGCCGCTCGAAGACCTGGTCGCCCAGCGACTCGAACTTGCTGCGGGTAATCGAGACCTGCAGGTGCTTGGGGCCGGTCTGATCGGCGGTGATGAACGGCAGGTTCACCGTCGTCTCCAACTGCGAGCTCAGCTCGATCTTGGCCTTCTCCGACGCCTCGACCAGCCGCTGATGGGCCATCGCGTCCTGGAGCAGGTCGATGCCCTCCTTCTTGCGGAACTCCTCGGCGAGATAGTTGACCAGCACGGCATCGAGGTCGTCGCCGCCGAGGTGGGTATCGCCGTTGGTGCTGAGCACCTCGAAGACGTTGTCGCCGATGTCGAGAATGGAGATATCGAAGGTGCCGCCGCCGAAATCGAAGACGGCGACCTTTTCGTTGCGTTTCTTTTCCAGGCCGTAGGCCAGGGCCGCGGCGGTCGGTTCGTTGATGATCCGCTCGACCTTGAGGCCCGCGATGGTTCCGGCGTCCTTCGTCGCCTGGCGCTGGGCATCGTTGAAGTAGGCCGGCACCGTGATGACGGCCCGCTCGACCTTCTCGCCCAGGTAGGTCTCCGCCGTATTCTTGAGGTCCTGGAGGATCATGGCCGAGATCTCCGGCGGCGTGTACAGCTTGCCCCGGACCTCGACCTTGACCAGATCGTTCGGCCCGCCGACGACCTTGTAGGGTACCAGTTTCTCTTCCTGGGCCACCTCGCTGCTGCGCCGGCCCATGAACCGCTTGATCGAGTATACCGTGTTCTCCGGGTTGGTCACCTGCTGGTGCTTGGCCAGATGGCCGACCAGGATCTCGCCCTTGTCCGTGAACCCGACGACCGAAGGGGTCAGCCGCGAGCCGGACGAATTGATCAGCACCTTCGGCGCCGATCCCTCCATCACGGCCACCACGGACAGCGTCGTACCCAGGTCGATTCCGATGATCTTGTTCGCCGCCATGACTACCGTCCTTTCCTTTGACTGTGCACGAGAATCTGCTGATGCGCATCCGGTGCAAAACCCGTGCCAACGGTTCGGGCTCGTGGTGTCCGGAATGTAAGTCGTTCTCGCCAAGCGAATTACGAACGCATGCGGCCGGCGGTTTGCTCCCGGCCGGTCCTTGCTCTTGCCACATTTGCCGTGCCATTTTGGCAGGGCCGGACCCCGTTTGTAGTGTGCTCGCAAGAGCATGACGATAGCGTCTGACGACGCCACCCGGCAGAGGCTTTGGCCTTTGCGTGGATCGTTGAAACAAAAAGGGCCGACCCCGAGGGGCCGGCCCGGTATATCGGATGAGGCGATTGCTCAGAACACGTACTTCAGGCTGATGCTCGCCCAGAACTCGTTGTCCGGGTTGACGCTGTCCTCGAAGGAGAACTGGTAGTAGAACGAGGGGGTCAGAACGAGGCCTGGTACCGCCGTGAGCGCCAGGTCGGTCGAAGCCCCGAGGACCGCGTGGGAGAGACCGGAATTCACGGGCGTGCCGTAAGGCGACACGCCGCCGTTGTAGACCAGTTCCGAGTGCAACTTGACCACGTGGTCGTCCAGGGCCCGCAGGACCGCCGGGACGGTGAAGGCGTAATCCAGCATGAGGATGTGGAACATGCCCGTGCTGTTGTCGTCGAAATCAGGATTTCTCGTTTGGGCCCAGCGGTTTTCCCGGCCCGGGAACATGTACGCGAAGGCGTAGCTGGGCTGCAGACCCGGGATCGGCAGCAGATTCGGCCAGGACAGGATCACCTGTCCTTCCATGAGGTCCTGCGTTCTGCCCTGGTTGGGCTTGGGATAATAGTAATACACAAAGCCGAGCCGGAAATTCGTGGCGTACGACTCGCCGGCGAACACGCCGTTCTGATAGTAGATCGTGCCGTCCCAGCGCTGCAGGGCTCCGAGCCATTCCGAGGGGCTTTGGTGTCCGACGACACTGACCCCGAAGCCGGTGTCGAACAGGTTCAGATCGGCCAGCACGTGTACGGCGTCCTCGCCGTCGAAGACGTCGAAGCCGCGCCAGATGTACTGGCTGTCCCACGTCGCGCCGACCAGGGCCCGGAATCCTCCCGCGCTCTCGCCCCAGTCATCGTCCGCGTCCCGGGCCCCGGCCGCGGGTGCGACCAGAAGCACGGCGGAGAGAACCACATACTTCATTCCATGTCTCCTTACTACTTACTACCACCGGCCGGACTTTCGCATCGCGGCCTGCGGGAACTTATCGAGGTCCTTCGTGTATTTCTGCAGCACGTCCTCCGGAAGCTCGTAGTCGCTGAGCTTGCCGGACATGAAGCCGTCGTAACCCGACAGGTCCATCAAGCCATGTCCGCTGTAGTTGAAGAGGATGACCTTCTGCTTGCCTTCTTCGCGGGCCTTCACGGCCTCGTCGATGACGGCGGCGATCGCGTGACTGGTCTCCGGGGCACAGATCGACCCTTCGGTCCGGGCCCAGGTCATGGCCGACTCGTAGCACTTGGTCTGCTTGTAGGCCCGCGGCGTGAACAGGCCTTCCACGATGGCCTGGCACACCAGCGGCGCCATGCCGTGGTAGCGGAGGCCGCCCGCGTGGATCGGCGGCGGCACGAAGGCGTGGCCCAACGTGTGCATCGCCAGCAGCGGCGTCATGCAGGCGGTGTCGCCATGGTCGTAGGCGAAGGGAGCCCGGGTCATGGTCGGGCAGGCCGCCGGCTCGATCGGCAGGATCTCGATGTTGGCGCCGTTGATCTTGTCGGCGGTGAAGGGGAAGGCCAGTCCGGCGAAGTTGCTGCCGCCGCCGGCGCAGCCGATCACGACGTCCGGCAGCTTCTCGCCCGCCGACTGCAACTGCTTCTTGGCCTCGAGGCCGATAATCGTCTGGTGGAGCAGCACGTGATTGAGCACGCTGCCCAGGGCGTAGCGGGTCTTGCCCGAGGGGTCGGTGACGGCGGCCTCGATGGCCTCGCTGATCGCGATACCCAGGCTGCCCGGCGTGTCCGGCATCTCCGCCAGGATATGACGCCCGGCGTTGGTCTCCGTGCTCGGACTGGCGACGCACTTGGCGCCCCAGACCTGCATCATGATCTTGCGGAAGGGCTTCTGGTCGAAGCTGATCCGCACCATGTAGACCTTGCACTCGAGCCCGATCAGCTTGCAGGCGAACGCCAGGGCGCTGCCCCATTGGCCGGCCCCGGTCTCGGTGGTCAGGCGCTGGATGCCGAACTGCTTGTTGTACCAGGCCTGCGGGACCGCGGTGTTGGGCTTGTGACTGCCGGGCGGGCTGACGCTCTCATCCTTATAATAGATGCGGGCCGGCGTCTTGAGGTGTTTCTCCAGGTAAACGGCCCGTTTCAGCGGGCTGGGACGCCAGCGGTACAGAATATCCAGCACGTCCTGCGGGATGTCGATCCAGCGCTGCGTGCTGACTTCCTGCTCGATCAGGTTCATCGGGAACACCGGCGTCAGCATGTCCGGGGACACTGGCTTGCCGTCCGGCCCGAGGGGGGGCAGCGGTGGCGTGGGCAGGTCCGCCGCCAGGTTATACCATTGTCGAGGGATGTCGCTCTCTTTGAGCTGAATCTTCTGCTCCATGCTAGGGTCTCCAACCAAACTTGTTTCGACGTGAATTTGCGCACGGTAGAGCCTTTGGGCACCATAGATAGTCGGCCGTTGAGCCAGTGTCAAACAAAAAAATGTCCCGTGGGCCCCTGGGGACGGCCACTTTCTGATATCGGACGTCACGACGCCCGCCAAGGCACGCTGCTCCCGAAAAGGCAAATCGCCCAGGTGAATGTGCCGGCCTACGGAACGTGGACCGGGCGGACGAGCCGCAGGTCGTCGAGGTAGACTCTCCCCTTCTGGCCCGGGAGCGGATTCTCGCGGTCGCCCACGCCGAGATATACCTTCTTGATACGGGCGAGATCCACCTCCGTGAACTCGCGCAACGGGATCTCCCACCGAGCCCACTTGACAGCGGCCGCGACGGCCGGCTCGCGGTGCGCCACGAACGCGGCGCGCCCGGCGGCGTCTTCGAGCCCGAGGTAGAGCCGAGCGGGCTGGTTCGTCGGCCTGCCGCGGACGTACAGTACGAGGGCACTGATATCGTTCGCCGTCCAATCCTGGGCTTGGGCGAACGTCCGCTCGGTCTCACTATAGTACGGCGGATCAACGTTGTCGTAGTCCACGGGCAAGGCCTGTTGTCCGCTGCGCACGAACTGGCGTTCGGCAAAGGGAGCCTCCGTATGCCCCACCGTGGAGCCGGTGCCATTGGTCCAGCCGTCGATCCAGGTCTCGTAGATCCGCGTGCCCTTGTTCTCCTCGTCATTGTAGCGCTCAAAGTCATCCACCGGCAGGAAGGTGGCGAAGCGCCAGACCGGGCCGACACGGATGGCGCCGGTCGCACTGATCTCATCCACGCGCCAGAAATAGACCGCCGCCGGCGCGAGGGCTCCCGGGGCAAACGTCGTCAGGGTGGTCAGGCCCTTGCTCGCCGCGGCAGCCCCCTGGCTGACCGCCGCGAGGCTGTCGCCGAAATAGACCTGATGCCTGGTGGTCATCTGCCCCGGCAGCCAAGTGAGGACGGACGTCGGTGGGGCTTCGTTGTCGCCGTCCGGCGGGTCGGGATGGGAGGCGGTCAGGGTCTCCGTCGTGACGCTCCAGTTCGTCCCCACGCAGTACAGGAACTTGTCCGACCGCAACAGCAGGCGGTTCCCGGCCACGGCCGGACTGGCGTCGAAGATGCTGCGATCGGACAGATCGTTCACGGCCAGTTGCTCGAACCGCGGCTTGGCGGCCAGGACGAAGGTCTTGCCACTGCGGTTCATGTAGTACAGGCGCCCGTCGGCCAGCAGCGGCGAAGCGTAGAACTGCCCGGCCCGACTGAGCCGCTGTTCGTAGACTACCGCGCCGGTGGCGGCCTTGGCACAGTAGACGGTCTCACCCGTATCGTGGGCCCAGTACAGGTGCCCGTCCAGGTAGACCGGCGACGAGACATTGGACCCCTTCTGGCTGGTCCACAGGCGGTGCGTTGCCGTCACATCCCCGCTGCCGCCGGCCCGGACGGCCAGAGCGGCGACGCCCGAGCGTCCGCCCAGGCAATAGATGACGCCGTTCGCCGCGACCACGCTGGGCACCATGTACCAGTTGATGTCGGTCCTGCACGACCACAGGGACTTGCCGGAATCGGGATCGAAGGCCAGCACCCGGCCCTGCACCGGGACGATCAGTTCCGCCCGGCCGGAAGCAGCGGTCACCACCAGGGGCGTGTTCCAGGCCTCGCGGATGCCGCCCACCCGCCATTTCTCGGCGCCGGTCCTGCGGTCCAAGGCCACCAGGGACGCGCTTTCCACGCTGGCGTTGACGAAAACCGTGTCTTTGTACAGGACGGGCGAAGCCGCACTGCCCCAGCCGTTGGTGGTCGAGCCCACGTCGGCCTGCCACAGCCGCGGGCCTTCATGCTCGAAAGCGAAGACGCCGGACTTGCCAAAGAAGACATAGACCCCGTCGGCGTCCGCGACCGGAGTGCTGGAGGCGTAGCCGTGGTCACGAATGTGGCTTTCCTCGGGTAGTTTCGCGGCCAAGGTCTGGCTCCAGAGGATCTTGCCGTCGGCCAGCCGCACCGCCAGCAAGTGCCGCTTGAGTTGCGCCAGGCTCCCCCCCGGCTCCCCCGGGACGAAGTAGCCGCTATAGCAGGTCAGGTAGACGCGGTCCCCAAAGACGATCGGGCTCGAGGCGCCCGGGCCGGGCAGTGCCGTCTTCCAGGCGATGTTCTCACTGGTGCTCCAGGATATCGGCACTCCGGTGACATCGCTGACGCCCATGCCGCCGGAGCCTCGAAAACGCGGCCAATCCGCCGGGGCAGGGAGCGGCAAGCAGCAAAGCACCACCAGTGCACCATACAGCATCGGTCTTCCTGTCGTCATGGCAGTCCCCCTTCCTGTGTCGTCATGGATCCATCAACACGCATGTGTCGATCGTAATTACCAGTTCGTGAAGCAACCGTTTTCGCCCCAATGGCGCGAGCCCCGATA
>VGYL01000298.1 GCA_016872975.1 Planctomycetota bacterium | reverse complement strand
GGGATGCCGCAGCCCGGGTCATCGTAGGGGCTGTCAGGCATGGGGATCTCCTGCGGCGCCGCCCAGTTCGCGCCCAGGTCGTCGCTGTAGCTGCCGGCCATGGTACCGGTATGGAAGGCGATCCAGCCCTTCACACCGTGGTAGGCGTTGTAGATCACGTAGATGCGACCTGACTTCGACACCATCGGGAAAGCCCAGTTGGCCATGTGCGCGGGGTCGTCCACCCGGCAAGGCCCGGCGATGGTCTGGGGCGGGCTCCAGGTTTGCCCTTCATCGGTCGAGCGGGCAAAGATGGTGTGGTTGACATTGCCCTGCCCCGGCACTTGCCACTCCTGCGTCCAGATGGTCATCAGGGAGCCATCCGGCCCGTTGAAGACCAGGAAGTGCTCGTTGACCCGGTCGTAGGCGCCATCCTCGTGGCCTTTTGGGACGTACACGATGTAGTCGGGTCGCGTCAGAAGCCGGCGCTCCTCGGGAGATAGGACTCGGTCGTTCATGGGTGCTCCTTCTGTTCTTCCATATCCCATATTTCGAGCAGCTCGGCTGTCGCGTTTCCCCCTTCGGCGAACAACTCGACTCCATCATCGGTGGGACCTGGCATCGTCATCTCGTTCGCGTACATCTCTTTGGGATGAATGGTTCTTTCGAGACAGGCCCGATCATTGGCGAAGACCTCGATAACGGTGCGGTCCACAAACACGCGCAGATCCAGGCGCCGTTCATCCGGCAGCAGCCGGAACGGTGAACGCACGTCGTCCGCGTTGTCATTGAACTCGCCGGCCGTGCCATCTATCCGCAGCATGCCGTCGTAGCGGATGGTTACTGCCCTGGCCCCGTCCGCGCTCCGGCGCACCTTCAGCCCAAACGCCTGCGCGGTGCCCGGCGCGAAGCGGGCCCGGATTTCCAGCGCGGTCCCCTGCTTGTCGGCGACAACCGGCGAGGCCTCGTCGAGCGCGATATCGCTTTTCTGCCACCGATTCTTGCGGAGCGCCTCCAGCTCTGGCAAGGGCTGGAGAGCAAGCTGCCCATCGGGCCGCAAACCGACCACCCGCGGCAAAGTCAGGCAGCCAGGCCAGTCATCGAGTATCCCGGTGGACCGCCAACTATGGAGTGTGCTCCAGATGATCAGCCTCCCCTTTTCATCGTACAGACCATGAGTGGCGTAAACCGCCTCTGTGTAACCCAACGTCCCGGCGGACTCCGGCACAAAGCGATAGTCGCCGGTATTCCAGGTTCCCACGAAGTAATCCATGCAATGCGGGTCATGCCGTGACATCAGAAGAACCCATTTGTCCCCAAGCCGGAAGAAGTTCGGGCAGGCATTGTCCCAGGATACAGGATGGATGAACAGGGGGCCGAGGTATTTCCAGCGGGTGAGGCTCTCAGCTTGGGCCACGTACAGGCTGACATGGCCTTTTCTTTGGCCTTTCGGGGTTTGGTCTGAAACGCCCCCAGAGCCGCCCGTGATCAGATAGGTTCTGTCTTCGTGCCGGAACAGAAAGGGATCCCGCCACCGCGTGATAGATACTTGATCTGAATGAAGCGCGGCTGGGAGCACCGGATTCCCTTGGTATTTGGTCCATTTCACCAGGTCGAGGCTGCCACGGGCTGCCCACTGCTTGAAGCCGGGCATACTGGTATAGATGATGATGGGCATGTCCTCGTTTTCGGTGATCATGCAGCTCCCGGACCAGCAATCATTCTCGCCGGCTTCAGTTGACGGAGACAACGCGATGGGGAGTTCCTCCCAGTGGACCAGGTCTTTGCTTCTGGCATGTCCCCAATGAACATTCTCTGTTTCGGGTGGCTTGTATTGATAGAAGAAGTGATAGAAGCCGTTGTGGTAGATAGGCCCATTGATATCGCCCATCCAACCGGCGGCCGGACGGAAATGGTACTGAGGCAGAACGATTTGGTTGGATGTCCTGTTTGTCATGTTTGCTTGACTCCTGAGTGCTCCATCACGACCTCTTGAGGCCCGCACGGTAGCTGGCGATCGCTTCCGATGTGCGCAGATAGCGGGCATAGACCTTAAGCGATGTCACGGCGCCCTGCATGCTCGGCGCGATGCGCAGCGTCTCGTCGCCGTTCACCCCGCGCAGGTTGGGGTTGTAGCGGCCCCAGCCGAATTGGCGATGCTCGCCGCCATCGTTGAGGGTGCCGTCCACGATGAAGGTGATGATCTTCGGCCCGCCATCCACGTTCACGACCACATGGTGCAGCTTGCCGGGCCGCAACAGTGCGGGGTCGCACTCCCAGCGGCTCTCGGTGCGCCCATCGTTGAGCACGAGCTCCAGGGTCCCCCGCGCCGTGGTTTTCAGGCAGAAACCCTGGCCGCTGGCGATGCGGTTGTCCAGCACCACTTGCCCGCCGTCCAGCGCATCGAAGCGCAGCCAGAGATCGAGCGCAAAGCCCTGGCGCAGGTCTTGCGTGCCGTAGTCGGGCCGGCGATGGTCGCGCTGAGTGAAAGCGGGCAGCGCCGGCGCTGGCGCCTGGCCCGGCATGGGTCGCCCCTGAGCAGGCAGGTTCAGAAGGAGCCCCTTCTCGGATGGCACGCCATGGAATGGCGCGCCATCGGCGGCGCCATCGCTGGCCTGCGCCCAGAGCCCTTCCAGGAGCTCGGCATCGATCTGGTGGACCCGCGCCTTGTCCTTCTGCGTCTCGGTCAGGAAGTACTTGCCGCCTTCCTCGACCAGGTCGGGATAGCTCATACGGATCCAAGGGTCGTCGTCGTAGAGCACGATCTCGGGCTGCGACCACAGGATGATCTTCCCATCGGGTGAGTCCGCTTCGACGCCGCCGCAGAGCCAGACGGGGTTGCGGTCTTCGTAGGCAATGGAGCGTCGTCGCGGATGCTCGCGGATGAAGCGGCCGCCGTGGTTGTGAAACCAGTAGAGGAAGTTGCCGTTGGCGCATCTCCACGCGAAGTTGGCGGCGCGCGGATGCTTCATCAGCCGGCCGTCGGCGTAGCGCATGTACTGCGGCGCCGTCCATGTGTGCCCGCCGTCCCGGCTGTAGCAGCAGGCCGCATGGCCGTCGATGGTGCGATAGACGCAGAAGAACGAGCCGTCGCTGAGCACTGAGAAGCTCTGCTCTTCGGCGATGGAGCCGCCGCCGGACGGCGTGCGCAATCCGAAGTCGCCATCGGGCAGCGTCTCCCAGGCGATCTTTTCAGGATCAGACTCGGTCAATAGGTTGGCGCTCTTGAGCAGGACGCCTTCGGAGCGGGTGAAGAAGCCTTCGCCGAAACCGCCCACCTTGTGCATGGGGACGTAGGCAGCGCCGTCGTGGACGAAGGGCCGGCCGACATTCCAGAAGAAGCGCACAGCGCCGCCGTAGGGATTCTTGCGGTCGATGTCCATCTCGCGCACCGGGATGGGATAGCGCGCCTCCGACCACGAGCGCCCGTCGTCATCCGAGAATTTGAAGACGAAGTAGCCCAGGCTGTCCACCCGGGTGCACAGCCCATCCTTGTACGGCGGGTTGTCGGCCTTGACGGCGCGCAGATTGTCGCTGTTGTGGATGTAGAAGATGTAGATGCGCCGGCGTCGTGGCATCCACGCCGGCGTCTTCAGCAGCACCGCCCACGAGGCTTCCGGGCCGCCGGCCGGCTCGACCAATACCGGCTGCGTCCAGGTCTGCCCCTGGTCCGCGCTGCGCATCGTCGTGACGATCTGGCCCGGCTCCCCTTCGCGGCCGACGCCGGTCGTGATGCAGCAGAGCCAGGCGCCGTCATCGGTCTTGACGATGTAGGGCTGGTCGCTATAGGTGATCGTGGGGATCTCAGATCCGTTGGCCAGATGGCGGGGGTCGCTTTCGTACTCCATGTTTCTCCTCGTTTCATGTTATACCCGCACTCGCTGCAGGTTGAGCTGCTCCTTGGCGTGGGTGTAGTGGGTCAAGCGAATCATCCGGTGGGCACGTCCAGGGAGTTCAGCAGGCTGTCGGGCAGGATCTTGCCCAGCAGAAAGCCTTTGCGGTCAGGATACCAGAGGATGCGCTTGTCCTGGTGTTCCGTGAGGCTGCAGTAGGCGGCCGCTTCCAACCGACCCCGCCCAGGTGGCCCCCAGGGGATCGCGTCGTTATCAATCAGCAAGCGGGGCTCGCTCCACCAGATGGGCTGGTGCGCACCGGCCCGGAACTCGCCCCGGGCCAGATAGGCAGGGCGGCGGTTGGCCACATCCCACACGTGAGGCGCGCCAAAGGCGGTGCCATCGTTGTTGTTGAACAGCAGCACGAAATCGCCCCGGGCCAGCCCGAAGACCGGGCAGGGCGCGGACGGCTGCAACAGGATGCGCCCACCGTCCCGATCCCGCATGGGTTCGGCTTCACGCCAGGTGGCGCCGCCGTCCTCGGATACCGAGTACCACAGCTCACCCAGGTTGGTGCGAATGGTCAGAAAAAGCCTGCCGTCGGGCAGGTTGGCCAGATAGGGCTCCATGGCGATGCTGGCGCCCGGCACCTTGGGATGCGGCGCGGTCACCGGATCCGCCAGGTTCAGCCAGCGGAAGACCAGATTCTGGGGATCCGGGCTGTCCATCAGGTTCTCCAGGCAGAGCACCTCGATGTGACAATACAGCTCACGAATGGGGGCGGCCCCGGCCGGGATCGCGGGGTTGCGGGCCCAACGGGTATACGGGATCAGCACGCGCCCCCGGCTGTCCCGGTGGGGTCCACTGCAGCAGATCCAGACCGGCGTCTCCTTGGGGTCAGGGCTGTCAATGGCGGTCTTGGGAAATGTCGGCAGGTCTGCAGGTGCGGACCAGGTGCGGCCGTGGTCGTCGGATGTGCGGCAGCGCAGCCCGCTGGCGTACCATCCGCGATTGCCGTAGGTGTAGAACAGGTAGATGCGACTGCTGGGCGCGACCACCGGCACCTGCCAGGCGGCTTCCAGGCCACCGTCGATGCCCGAGCCATCTACATAGACTGGCTCAGTCCAGCTACGCCCCCCATCCCGGCTGGTACTGGTCACGACCCGCTGCAGCCAGACACGGCCCGGATCTGGGCCGGCGCCGATGTGCTCGGAGGTCCAGGCCGCCAGCAGGCTGTCGTCGTCCATTTCCTGGACGAGGATGTGCTCGTTCAGCCAGAGAAACGTCGTATCGTCCCATGCCCGGGGCCGGCCGCCAGTGGGATCGTAGAGGATCCGATCGGGCCGGGTTCGCTCCATTTCTTGGGGGTCGGCGTGGGTATTGGGTTGGCTCATGATGATTCCTCGGCTCGCTGGCGACGCTCCGTCTCCACCTGGTCGAACCAGTTTTCCAGGGCCAGGCGCATGGCAGCCAGGCGATGCGGCTCCTGCTCGGCCAGATCCATGGATTCGTAGGGGTCGACGGCGATGTTGTAGAGGGCGGGCGCTGCCGGCGCGGGCAGGCTGCGCGCCACCGGCGGATTGCTCACCGCCATGAGGGTATGGGGCTGCCGGAAGTTCTCCTGATAGGGTGCGTTGTCGGAGCGCAGCTTGCGCATGGCCTCGGGGATGGGCGACCAGTAGAGCTTCCAGTCCCCGTCCCGCATGGCCGCGTTGCAGTGCGGCGCCGGGTCGTAGCGGTTGAACTGCCAGAAGCGCTGGGGGTTCAGGTTTCCGATGTCTCCCCGCAGGGCCGGCAGCATGTTGACGCCGTCCAGCGGCAGACCCGGCGCTTCCCCCACACCGGCCGCCGCCATGAGCGTGGGCAGCCAGTCGCAGAAGTGCACCATCGTGTGGCGCTCGGCGCCGGCTGGCAGGCCGGCGGGCCAACGCAGGAGGGCCGGCACCCGAATCCCCCCCTCGAGAACGTCATACTTCATGCCCCGGAAGGGACCGTTGTAGCGCATCTGGCTGGCTTCGCCTTCCCCCAGCAACACGGGCCCGTTGTCGCTGGTGAACAGCACCAAGGTATTGTCGGCCAATCCCCGGCGGTCCAGTTCGTCCAGGATGCGGCCGACGCCCGTGTCCATGCGCCGGATCATGGCGTAGGTCAGGCTTACGGCTTCGGTGAATCTTCCCATCTCGGTGTAGACCGCCAGATCCTCCGCTGGCGCCTGCAAGGGGCCGTGGGGCGCGTTGTAAGCCAGGTAGAGAAAGAAGGGTTCCGCCTCGTGGCGGCGCACAAAGGAAATGGCCTCGTCGGTGAAGAGGTCGGTCAGGTAGGTTCCGTCGGAACGCCGAGGCCGGCTGTTGGCCTCGATGATCCAGTACCAGTAGTCCATGCCCCCGTTCAGAAAGCCGCAAAACTCATCGAAGCCCCGGCTGTTGGGATGATAGCGCATATCGTGGAGGCCATTGTGCCACTTTCCGACCATCCCTGTGGCGTAGCCCGCGCGCTTGAAGCAATCGGCGATGGTGCGCTCATCCAGGGCGATGCGGTCAAGCCCCCGATTGGATTCCACGGAGAGGGCGCCCACCCGGTGATTGTAGCGCCCCGTCAGCAGCGCGGCCCGTGCCGGCGCGCAGATGGGCGACCCCGAATAGTGCTGGGTCAGCCGCACCCCTTCCAGGGCCAGCCGGTCGATGTGGGGCGTGCGCAGATCCGGGTTGCCAAAGACTCCTAAATCTCCATATCCCTGGTCGTCGGA
Organism: Planctomycetota bacterium; assembly: GCA_016872975.1. GTDB lineage: Bacteria > Planctomycetota > Phycisphaerae > Sedimentisphaerales > Anaerobacaceae > PLanc-01. The sequence goes on along the minus strand of VGYL01000298.1, from coordinate 1,128 downwards.
CAGGATGAGGATGATATTGGGGCGATGGGGGCGGACAGGCATGGCGTAACCTCCTCACGTGGCGCAGCCCGCGCGGGCAGCGCGGCACGCCGGGTCCTGATAGGACAAGCGCTGAGAGCGCCCTCGCTTCACTCGATCCCTTGCAGCGTCAGCTCGCGGGTGAAGTGACAGGCTGCGTGGTGGCCGGGGCCGACCTCGGTCCAGGGCGGCGTCTGCTCGCTACAGATCGGCCGCGCATACTTGCAGCGCGGGTGGAAGTAGCACCCCCCCGGCGGATGAGCCGGGTCCGGCAGCTCGCCCTCGAGACCGCCCTGCACGGGCAACGGGCGATCCGGGTCTGGCAGGGGAATCGAGGCCATCAGCGCCTCGGTGTAGGGATGCCTGGGGGTTCGGAAGAGCGCCTTCGTCGGCGCCTGCTCCACCAGCCGGCCGACATACATCACCGCCACCTCGTCCGAGGTGTGCTCGATCACGCTCAGGTCATGGGCGATGAAGAGGTAGGTCAGGTTGAACTCGCTCTGCAGATCCCTGAGGAGATTGAGGATCTGTGCCTGCACCGACACGTCGAGCGCAGACACCGGCTCATCGGCGACCACCAGGCTGGGATTGAGGGCCAGGGCGCGGGCGATGCCGATGCGCTGGCGCTGGCCGCCGCTGAAGGCATGGGGATAGCGGTGCATGTATTTGATGCTTAACCCCACGCGCTCCATCAATCGCTTGACCCGATCTTCGAGCACCTGCCCGCTGGCCACCTGGTTCAGCCGTAACGGCTCGCTGACGATATCGTAGACCGTTTTGCGCGGGTCCAGGCTGGAATAGGGGTCCTGGAAGATCATCTGCATGTGGCGGCGGATGGAGCGCAACTCCTTCTTCGGTAGCCCGGCGATATCGACTTCCTGCCCCTGCGGGCGGAAGATCATCCGACCGGACGTCGGGGCGATGGCGCGCAGGATACAGCGGGCGAGCGTGGTCTTGCCGGAGCCCGATTCGCCCACCAGCCCCAGGGTCTTGCCGTGGCCGACGGTCAGATTGACGTCATCCACGGCGCGCACATGGCCCACCACCCGGCGCATCAGCCCCCGCTCGATGGGGAAGTACTTGCACAGGTTCTGGATCTCTAGCAGAGGT
>VGYL01000297.1 GCA_016872975.1 Planctomycetota bacterium | reverse complement strand
TGGAAGACACCATCGCCATTCTACGCGGCTTGAAGGACCGGTACGAGACGCACCACGGCGTGCGGATCACGGATTCCGCGATTGTGGCGGCGGCGACGCTGTCGAACCGCTACATCACCGACCGGTGGCTGCCGGACAAGGCGATCGACCTGGTCGACGAGGCGGCCTCCAAGCTGCGAATCGAGAACGACTCGCTGCCCGCGGAGTTGGACGGCATCCGCCGGCGGATCATGCAGCTTCAGATCGAGCGTGAGGCCCTCAAGAAAGAGACCGACCCGGCCAGCAAGGAACGGCTGCGGAGCGTCGAGAAGCAGTTGGCCGACCTCGAAGAGAAGAACCGCGCCATGACCGCGCAGTGGGAGGCGGAAAAGGGCGGGATCGATCAGATCAAGGACCTCAAGCAGCGGATCGAGGAGGCCCAGCGGCAGTTCGAGGAGGCCCAGCGCCGCGGCGAATTGGAACGGGCGGCCCGGCTGAAGTACGAGACCATCGCCAACCTCCGCAAGGAGCTGGGGCAGCGGGAGGAGCAACTGGCCCAGGCCCAGAAGTCCAAGATGCTCCAGAACGAAGTGACGGAGGAGCACATCGCGGAGGTGGTCGCGAAATGGACCGGCATCCCGGTGTCGCGCCTGCTGACGGGCGAGCGGGAGCGGCTGATGAAGATGGAAGAGCGGCTTCGCCTGCGGGTGGTCGGCCAGGATGAAGCGGTCACGGCGTTGTCCAACGCGGTCCGCCGGAGCCGCTCGGGCCTGTCCGACCCGAACCGGCCGATCGGGACATTCCTGTTCCTCGGGCCCACCGGCGTGGGCAAGACCGAGTTGGCCAAGGCCCTGGCGGACTTTCTGTTCAACGACCCGAACGCCCTGGTCCGGATCGACATGAGCGAGTTCATGGAGCCGCACTCCGTGGCCCGGCTGATCGGCGCGCCCCCGGGCTACGTTGGCTACGAAGAAGGCGGCCGCCTGACCGAGACGGTCCGCCGCAAGCCCTATTCCGTCATCCTGCTCGACGAGATCGAGAAGGCCCACCCGGACGTGTTCAATGTCCTGCTGCAGGTCTTCGACGACGGCCGGCTCACCGACGGCAAGGGCCGGACCGTGGACTTCAAGAACACGGTCATCATCATGACGAGCAACATCGCCAGCCAGCAGATCCAGAAGCTCACGGAAGAGCAGGGCGCCGACTGGGAGATCGAGGCTCACGTCAAGGACGTGCTCAAGCAGGTCTTCAAGCCGGAATTTCTCAACCGGATCGACGAGGTGATCGTCTTCCACATGCTCGCGCGCGACCATCTCAAGAAGATCATCGACATTCAACTCGGCTACCTGGCCGACCGGCTCCAGGACCGCAAGATCCGGCTCGAATTCACGGACCGGGCCCGCGCGCAGGTCATGGAACAGGGCTACGACCCCGTTTTCGGCGCCCGTCCGCTCAAGCGGACGATCCAGCAGCAGATCGAGAACCCCCTGGCGATGGAGCTGCTCGCCGGCAAGTTGCTCGACGGCGACACGGTCCGCGTCGACGCCGACGCCCAAGGCTTCGTCTTCGAGAAAGTGAACAAGTCGTAGAACCAGATCCGCGGATCTTCCCGATTGGCGCAGATTTCCCGCCTCGGAATCTGGTATAATTCTTGCGTGGGTTCCTCGGCGGTGTTCCCGTGCAGAACCGCTGTTGACTGTGAGTTCACGCTGGGTCTACGGGGTCCATACGGTCAGCCGGAATTTGCTCAAGGCCGAGATCGACAAAGTCAAGACTGAGCACTTGGAGTTGCTCTACGGCATCATCAAGCTGCTTGAGAACGGCACGCGCAGGGACACGACGTGCGACCTCTCTGAGGATCAGGCTCACGAAACCGGCGCTCCCCTCGACTGGGACGAGTTCATTGCCCGCACCTACGGCTGCCTTGCCGACGCTCCGATTTCACGAGGGAACGAGGGACACTTTGAGAGCCGCGAGACCATGGAATGAAGTATCTGCTCGACACGCGGATGGATTAGCCCGGTTTTTCCGCGGGCTCAGTTCCCAGTTGACAGTCGCGGTTTGCGACCCGGCGTCCTCAACCGGGGGCGGCGGAGCTACATCCGCAGCAATTCGCAGTTATCCGTTCTCAGTTCGCCGAGGTCGCTCGCTCTGCACAGACCGCGTCGGTTTCTGCGGTCAGGGGCGTACGGCGGTGCCGTCGGGGCGGCGGACGGGCTCCCAGTAGCCGGGGTGCTTGGGCAGCGGGTACCTGGCGGCCAGCTCTTCGTTGAGGTCCACGCCGAAGCCGGGGGCCTCGTTGATGTACATATAGCCCTTCTCCACCGTGGGGCAGCCGGGGAAGACCTCGCGGGTGCGGTCAGGGATCGTCGCGGCCTCCTGGATGCCGAAGTTCCAGATCGCCAGGTCCAGGTGGGCATTGGCGGCGTGGCCGACGGGCGAGACATCGCCCGGGCCGTGCCAGGCGCTGCGGACGTTGAACCACTCGCCCAGGGCCGCCATCTTGCGGGCAACCGTCAGGCCGCCCACCTGCGAGATGTGGACCCGGATGAAGTCGATCAGCCGGTCCGTAATCAGGCCGACCCACTCGTGCGGGCTGTTGAACAGCTCGCCCATCGCGATGGGTACGCAGGTCTGCTGGCGCAGTTGCTTGAAGTAGCCGATGTCCTCGGGCGAGAACGGGTCCTCGATGAAGTACGGGCGGTACTTCTCGAGCTGCTTGCAGAGGTTGATCGCCTCGATCGGCGGGATGCGCTCGTGGATGTCGTGAAGCAGCTCGACGTCGTCGCCGCACGTGTTGCGGACGTGCTCGAACATCTCGACGGTCCCCTTGACGTACGGCCGGACCGCCATGTTCGAGTCGGAGGGCAGGCCGAAGCCGGCCTCTTTCCAGTCCGCCTTCTTCGATAGTTGCGGCGAGCCGTAGCCGCCCCGCTGGATGCGGATGTGCCGGAAGCCGCGCTCCATCGCGCGCTTGACGCTCTCCTCGATCCCCTTGAGGTCGTTGCCGCCGCAGTGCGTGTAGCAGTCCACCGCGAACCGGCACTTGCCGCCCAGCAACTGGTAAACCGGCATGTTGGCCCGCTTGCCCTTGAGGTCCCACAGGGCCTGGTCCAGGCCGCACAGGGCGTTGTTCAGCACCGGGCCGTTGCGCCAGTAGGAGCTGGTGTAGGCGTTCTGCCACAGGTCCTCGATGTTGTCCACGTCCCGGCCCCGCGCGAACGGGTCCAGGTACTCATTGACCGCGGTGGCGACAGTCAAGGGCCGCTGGTTGAACGTGGCGCATCCCAGGCCATAGAGCCCCGGCTCGCTCGTCTCGACCTTCACGACGCCCAGCCGAATCCCGGCCGGAGCCGTCAGAATCGCCCGCACCTTCGTGATCTTCAAAGGCGGCAGGCCCTTCGTGGCGCGGGCATAGCGTTCGGCGGTAGCACCGGATTCGGCGCCGCTGACTCGCAGGGCGCCCAGCGCCGCGCCAAAACCAAGAGTCTGGATCAAGTCACGTCGATTCATGCAAGGCTCCTTTCGTTCAAGCTGCCCGGAGGCGGGAAATTCCAAATCCCAAGCGCCAAATCCCAAACACACCGCGCCAGCGGGGAGATCAATTCCAAAGGGAAGGAAACTCAAAATTCAACACGGCGCAACGCCGCCCTTCTGTTTTGGATTTTGAGTTTTGAACATTGGAGCTTGTTTGGGATTTGGAATTTGGTGCTTGAGATTTCCTCTTTATGCTGTTTTCAACTCCGGGACTGCGACGCCGACGGCCCGAACCGGCTTGCGATGCCACCAGGTCGCCAGGACCGAGCCGGAGACATTCATCCACGGCCCGAAAATGGCGGGGGCGAGGGCAGCCTCGGCGCTCTTGAGCACGTTCATCGCCAGGGCGGAGGCCATGCCGCCGTTCTGCAGGCCCACTTCAATGGCCACGGTCCGGCAAGTTCGCTCATCGAGTCTCACCAACCGTGACAGCCAGTAACCCAGGATATAGCCGACGGAGTTATGGATGACAACCGCCACGATGAGCAGCCCCCCTACCGTGAGCAGGTCCTGGCGCGAGCGGGCGGTGATGATGGCGATGATCAGGCAGATGCCGGCCATGGAGACGACCGGCAGCACCCGGTCCATCCAGTTGCCGGACCGCCCGAGCACGAGACTGACGATTAGCTTGGTCAGCGCCACCGCGCCGATCAGGATGGACCCGATGACGATCCCATCGCGGGAAGCCACCACCGCCCCCAGCAGGGCCGCGACGAGGCTGCCTTCGAAGCGTGCGATCAGTGCCAACAGAATGCTCTGAAGGACGATGGTCAGAACCGCCGCGCCGAAGCCTGCCGCCGTCAGCAGCGCGAGCGGGCCTTTGCGGCTGGCCCAGGGGCTGCGGCTGTAGAGGATCCGGTTGGCGACGAGACCCGCCAGGACCGGGACGATGATCATATTGATGATGGACAGCATCATCGCGACGAACTTGACGTCCACCAGCCGGCCGGCCAGCAGCTTCATCATGAAGGGTGTCATCACCGGCGACATCAGCGTCGAGCACGAGGTCATCGTCACCGACAGGGCCACATCGCCGCCGGCCAGATAGGCCATCAGGTTGGAGGCGACGCCGCCGGGACAGGAGCCGATGAGGATCAGGCCCGCGGCAATCTCCGGACGGAACCCGAACAGGCTCGCCACCGTGAAGCCCGCCAGCGGCATGATCGAGAATTGCAGCACCATGCCGATGAAGACCGGCCAGGGCATCTTCAGGACCCGCGTGAAGTCGGCCACGCTGAGCGTCGTGCCCATGCCGAACATGATGATCTGGATCAAGGGGACGATCAGCTTGCCCAAGTCCCAGCCGGCCCAGGTCATGAACGCCTGTGGATAGAACATCGAGCCCGCGACGAAGGCGAAGACCCAGGCGGTGAAGGCATAGCTCTTGAGGACGCGATGGCTCATGCAGAACAGGGCGAAGCACGTCAGAGCCCCGATGGCAAACGGCCCGACCTGCGACCGATACCCCATCAGCAGCAGCGCGAGCACGACCACGGTGAGCAGGAGGGAAAGCCAGCCCAGAAATCTCGGCGCCTTCCGCGAGGTGTTCGTCATTACTCAGCACTCCAGGCGGTGGAACGGACCAACCGTTGTCATGGCCTATACTCTTACTGCGCGGGCCGCCCCGCCGCAACACAAAACTCCTCCTGTTCGTGACGTGCCCGCAAGGGCACGCCGTAGCATGGGCGTCCCGCCCATGAGTATCACGGGCATCCTGCCCGTGTTCCCCGTAGCATGGGCGTCCCGCCCGTGAGTGGCATGGGCATCTTGCCCATGGGTCGCAGGGCCATCTTTGCTCTGCGATTCACGGACGCTCGCGCCATGCTACGAAGACGGTGGGTGCCATGTCTACGCCTCGTAGACATGCTCGGCTCTGTGAGCAGGACATGCCTACCCAAAGCGGTAGGCATGGCACCCAGTCATTACCGAACTTGTTCGTCAAAACTCACAATGGCAGGGCCATGTCGGCCCTGCACGGGCGTTCGCGCCCGTGGATACTCATGGGCGGGACGCCCATGCTACTGAACGCCTGGCGGCGTCACTACGAACGGGCTTTTGTGCTTGCGTGCCGAGACCTCATCGGGTAGCTTCCTACTTTCCCCTCTCAGGGGGGCCATAAGAGGGTGTGTGAGAAGTGGCGCGGGCATCCCTCGCCCCTGCCTTCGCAGGGGTGATAATCCTGCGCGGGGGCAAGCTTTGCCGATGGTTCATGGGCTGGAAGCCCATGCCACGGCCGACCGACTTCTCACGCACTCTATAAGAAAGGATTCGCAGCGATAGCCATGCTGATCGGATTGAAACTTGATATCGGATTCGCGCAGGACGAAGCCTGCCGGCGGCTCTACGGCGACCGCGATATCCCGGCGTTCTTGCGGGAATTGGGGTTCGATGGCGTCGAGACGCCGGTCGGGCCGGAGACGGAGACGCCGGCCTTGCGGGACCATATCGCCCGGTGCGTCGGCGCCGGTCTGAAAGTGTCGCTCCATCCGTACTCGGAAGGGAGCATCTTCAATCCCACGTACTTTGCGCCGGAGGCGGACAATCCCTGCCGCCAGTTGCACGAGCGATTCCTGTCGCTTGCCGGCGAGGCCGCCCGGTTGCAGCAGTATCCGACGGTGGTCAACATTCACGGGGCCGCCGGCGCCGACACCGATTCGCGGCGACATCTGCTCGATCAGTCGACCGCCTTCTTCACGTGGGCCGGTCAATGGTGCCGCGAGAATGCCCCGGACGTCAGCGTCACGGTCGAGTTGCAGATCAGCCCGAACGCCGACGAGCCGCGGCAGCGGATCGGGGACAAGTACGAGGAGCTGCTGGAGATCGCCCGGCGTAGCGACGCGGGCGTCTGCTGGGATTTCGGGCACGCCTACTGGAACACACGCCGCTACGACTGGCCGCTCTACCCGCCCGAGGCCCTGCTGCCCCACATCAAGCACGTGCACTGCCACGACGTTTACGGCAGCGAAGACCATCAGCCGCTCGTCTACGGCGTCGTCCCCTGGCGGGACTTCCTGGCGCTCCTGCACGGCCACGGCCCGACCGCACAGCGGTCCTTCGGACCGGGGGGCCGCGTCATCCTGGAGGTCCCCCCCGACCAGTTCCTCAAAGCCGGCGGCCTGCCCAGCCTGATCGACTCCGCCCACGCCCTGCGCGACGCTCGGATTGTCTGACCCTCTGACAGTCCCTCCGCCTTCCGCAAGGATTTCTCATGATTAAGATGCTACGAAGGCTCGGCATATGAGTATAATGGGCTTGGCAGTCCTAAAGACGGATGACTATGAAACGGATACGTGTCTATTTCGATACTTATGACCCCATCCGACATCGTCGGATTGTTGGAGCAGACCGATGAAACCGGCTAAGACGTTCGATTGCATCGAGATGAAGCGCAAGATTCAGGAAAAGATCCATGAGGAGACCGAAGATCTCAGTCGAGAGGAATTAATCGACTACTTCCATCGTCATGTCGAGACGGGCCCTTTTGCCGAACTGTGGAAGAGGCCCGGGAAGAAGGCTCGTTCTACAACCCCGGCGCGAAGGAGGAAACGCTGAAGAGCGCCAATCATATCCGTGCAAGCGAAGTGCGGCGATTTCTCCGCGATATCGGCCCGTTCCGCTTGAAAAGAGTGTCCACTTGCCTTCTTCGGCATATTGAAGGGCGGGGCACAAGCCGCTACACTGGCGGTCTATGATAGGTATGACTTGAGACACAGGCGATGGGCCGCAGTGTTTCTGTGGAGACATATGCTGAAGGCGCAATTGAGGTCGAAGGTGTTTCAGCTTGATCGGGTTCTGCCGAGCAAGCTGCACGAAACGGTTCTCGATGGACCGCAGTCCACGTGGCGGGACGTAGAGGACATCCTCACCAGTGACTTCTTTGGCGTATTGGATTACCTGCCCAGAAAGCCTTTTCTCGCCTCTTTTGTGGCCCATGTTGCATTGCTCAACCCTCAAGTGGAGACGCCTGCCGTCGATGGGATTGACTGGGATGCCTCTTATTTCCTATTCTGGCCACGCATCCCTATGCGCGGAGAGAACACGGAGCCGGATGTTGTGATCGTGACAGGTAAGTGGGTTCTGGTGATCGAGGTGAAACTCGATAGCGCTCTCGGGACGGATCAACCCCAGCGCGAATTCGCCGTCGGCAAGATCCTCGCGGAAGACCGCGGTCTATCCGTCGATTGTG
>VGYL01000296.1 GCA_016872975.1 Planctomycetota bacterium | reverse complement strand
CGTGTACTGGAAGGACGCCAGGGGCTGCAGCACGAGGTTCGCGGCCAGATCGCAATTGAATCCGGTCTCGACATACGCCGCCACCGCATAGCCGTCCTGATCGCCCGTAAGCCGCTCGCCGAGCAGATCGACAAACCGCTCGGTGTCAAACTGCAGGTCCGCGTAGGTGGCCACCGAATCGAGATACCAGCGGCCGCTCGTGAGACTGCCGTACAGACCGATATGCCAGGCCTGAAGATCGGCGTTGTCCCGCAGACCGGAGAAATCCACGTCGCCATCGGCGAGCCCGGCCACCACACCGCCCAGGAAGCCCGGCGTGAACTGGTAGTCCAGACCGACGCTGCCGCCGTACATCTTGTAGGAGTATCCCGGCGCTTCAAACTCCGTTTCGCGGTCGCCGAAGAGCCCGTAGCCACGGCCCCAAAGTCCCCAGGACTCGCCGCCGAGCAGGGACGAACCGTTGCCGACGGCAACCGACTGGCCCGGCGCCGCGAAATCCGCCATCCGGTTGGAGCTCATCAGGCTGCTGTCCGGGCCGCTCATGGCGAACAGGCTCGAACCGGACGCCCCGGACGCCACCCCGGTATGCAGCGTCTGCACACGGCCGCTGACGGTGCCGAGGAACCGGGAAACGTCCCCGGTCGCCACCGGCGCCAACGGCGGACGGCTCAGACCGGCCAACAGATCGTAGGCCTGCCGCAGGTCTTCCGGGTCCACGAGGTCCTGTAGCGCATCGGTGATCTCGTTGGCGCCTTCGTCGGCGATCTGCTGCAGGGCCCCGCCGAGCTGTCCCTGGTTGGGAGTCCGCACGATGCTCGGATCGTCAAAGTTCGCCGCGACGATCTGCAGCCAGACCGACGTTTCGTCGTAGATCAACCCCTCGTCGCTGAACGAGAAGGTCAGCAACGCCGTATCGAGGGCCTCGAACTCGCCGGTGACCGACTGGGCGGTGATGATCTCGTACTCATGCGCGCCCACGACCGTGCCCACCGCGGAAACTTGGACGGTTCCCCCGTTGATGGTCACATCGCCTTCCACAACGAGTCGGTCGCTGCCGGTGTTGGAGATCTCGACGGCATAGGTGGAGCCTTCCTCGAAGATGACGTTGCCGTCGACCGACGTGGTCCCGATGGAATTGCCCGGGGCGATGGTGCCGTAGTTGCGAAGGCCTTGCCCTTCGCCGTCTCCCACGACAATCTGGCCGTCCCCAGCGAGGGTACCGGTCTGCCACACGGTCAGGGAATCGCCGACGGCAACCACGGCGGCATTACCGACGTTAAGCACGCCGGTTCCCTTGGCCCCCTCGGCATCTCCGCCGACATACAGGTCCTGGGCGACTTGCCAGATGGACTCCGGGTTCCACACGTCAACGACGCCCGAGCCGGTTTCCGTGGAACCGATGAACCCTTCCTGCGAGTTGACCCTGCCACCCGTGCTGATCCCCAGGACGCCGTGGCCCTCGTATCCGACATGCAGCGGACCCGCCTCGTCCCACGTCGCGTTCTGGTGGGTTGCATAGTCGCCGTAAACGTGCACGGTACCGGTGCTGCCGGCGCCATAGCCGATGTAGGCTGTCCCGGGACTGTTGCTCGTCACGTATCCGCCCGGCCCGACGGACATCGACCCGGTGCCCAGGTAGCCCACATGCAACGGGCCGCTCACCTCCAACTGCCCCCCGTGGAAGACGTTGACAACACCCGTGCCGAGGGGCGGGCCGAATTCGTCCACGATTTCCTGCACGCCCGCCATCTCGGTGTCGAAACCACCGAGGGAGAGGGGCCCTGTTGTCGCACGCCCGTCATCGGATACGCTCAGGTATCCTGTGCCCCAGGCGCCAACGATGGTATCCCAGTCGACGGATAGAAGGGAACCGTCGTCCTGAACCCTTATCTCACCGACGGCGTCCGGGGCGCCGCCCAGCACGGCGGCCGTCGTGTCCACCCGCCCGCGCTGATCGATCCGCAGTGTGCCGGTCCCCGAGTAGCCCACGTAGAGTGTCTCATCCCCGGTGACGTCGAGCCGGGACCCTGGCCCGGTGACGATCACGGTGCCGGTCCCGTCCGCCAGCAACTCGGGATCGAACGGCTCGTCAAGGAACTCCAGGGGCACGCCGCCGATCGCAACCTCCGGCGCACGCCCGAGAGCGCCGTTTTCGATCCGCAGGGTTGCCTGGCCCCACATGCCGACGGCCAACGTCTCGTCGTTGATCCAGGACGCCGTCGGTCCGCTGATCGTGGCCGTGCCGGCGGCGCCCGGCAGGATGCCGAGCCAACCCATCTCGCTAGCCACTTGGCCGTCGGTGACCTCGAGAATGCCGGTCCCCGACATACCGACCAGAATTTCGCCGGTCCGCCAGGTGGATGCGGCACCGGTAATGGTAGCCGTACCGGTTCCCGTGCCGAGCGTATCCAGATTGTCCAGGTATTCCCGAATGCCTTCAAAGTCCGGGTCCGTGCCGCCGAGGACGGCCCAGCCGGAGGTCACAGACCCGCCGTTCGAGATCGTCAGCGTATTGCCGGTGCCTTCCGAGCCGACCGTGATCTCGTCGGCCACGGCCAGGAAGCCCAGCCCGTCCACGATCACCCGGCCGCCGTTGGAGACGGTCACCGAGCCTTCGCCCTCCAGATCCGGGACACCGAGTCCCAGTCCCTCCGGCGAAGCGATCCGCCAGGTGGACGGTTGCTCCGCATCGGCTTGTCCGTCCACAATCACGCGGCCGACGCCGTTCAAACCGACCGCCGCCCCCTCGGCCTGCACCTCGGCGCCGTTGCGAATCTCCAGCGTGCCGTCGCCGCCCACGCCCACTCCGATGCCCAGGGCCTGTAGCAGCGACCCGGTTCCCGTCACCAGGACTGTGCCGGTGCCGTCCGGGTCGTCGACGTTGCCAAACGTCTCATCCCCGAACTCGTTCGGTGAATAACCACCGATGAACAGGATCTCACCGATGTCGGCGTGGCCGCCATTCTGGACCGTCAGAGTCCCCTCGCCATACGCCCCGATCACCGCCGATCCCGTATTCACCCACGAATCCGCGGCGTTGTCCACGAGAATCTCGCCCTGCGCGCCGGTCAGGACGCCGACGAAGGTCGTGTCGCTGGTCACCGTCGCGTCCTGGCGGATTTCAAGTGTCCCCTCGCCGCTGAAGCCAACGAGCAATCCGCCTACCGTCAGCCTCGAGCCCTCCCTGGTCACGGTCACGGTGCCGATGCCGTCGGCCTCGCCGAGCTCTTCCAGGGTGTCCTCGTCCAGGTCGGTGATCTGGGTCACGTCGTACCCGCCGATGTAGACCGTCGAGGCCTCGACCGTGCCTTCGTTGGAAATGGTCATGCGGCCTTCGCCCCAGACGCCCACGATCAACTCGTTGGCGATTGACATCTCCGAGAGCTCTCCATCGACCGTCACGGTACCGTCGGCACCGGGCGCGGCGCCGATGACCACGGTCGGGGCATCAACCTGTCCGTCATTTTCGACGTTCAGCGTGCCGGTACCGGAGTAACCCACGTAGAGAGTATCGAGGCCGGTAACATTGAGTCTGGCGTTGGTTCCGGTGACCGTCACCGTACCGGTGCCGGTGGGATCATCCAGCCCCCAGTCGATGTTATCGCCGAATACGTCGGGGTCGACGCCGCCGATGTACACGGTCGCGGCGTTGACCACACCGTCGGCCTGGATCGTCAGGTTGCCCTGTCCCCAGACACCGACCATGAGAAGGCCCATCTCGTCGGCATCCTCGTCGTCCCCCTCGTCACCCTCGAACGTCGTTACGTTCCAAGCCGATTCCTCGCCGCCGACGGTGACGGCACCGATGCTGTCCATACCGAGACCCACGATCCCCAGATGACTGTTCACTTGGCCGCCGGCGGAGATCTCCAGGGTCCCATTCGCTTCTTCACCGGTCCCGTCGCCCTCGACGCCGACCACGAGCGCCCAGGTGTTCCACACGGACCCGGCGTCGGTCACGGTAGCCGCACCGGCCCCGGCCTGGAACGTTACGACCTCCGTCTCATCCTCATCGTCCAGCTCTTCGAAGGTGAGCCTTCCGCCGATGAAGCCATCGCCGGAGAACACCGTGCCGCCGTTCGAGATCGTCAGCGTATTGCCGGTGCCTTCCGAGCCGACCGTGATGTCGTCGGCCACTGCCAGGAAGCCTTGCCCGTCCACGATCACCCGGCCGCCGTTGGAGACGGTCACCGAGCCTTCGCCCTCCAGATCCGGGACACCGAGTCCCAGTCCCTCCGGCGAAGCGATCCGCCAGGTGGACGGTTGCTCCGCATCGGCTTGTCCGTCCACAATCACGCGGCCGACGCCGTTCAAACCGACCGCCGCCCCCTTGGTCTGCACCTCGGCGCCGTTGAGAATCCTCAGCGTGCCGTCGCCGCCCACGCCAACTCCGATACCGCCCGCCTCAAGCAGCGAGTCGACCCCCGTCACCTCTACCACACCGACACCATTCGGGCCAAACCCATACCCGAACGTGCCATCCTCCTCCTCCTCCTCCTCATCTTCGTCGAAGAAGAAATCGGTCGCGTAGCCGCCGATAAACAACACCTCACCGATCTGGACGTGGCCGCCGTTCTGGACGTTCACATTGCCCTGGCCGTAGGCGCCCACGGCTACGGACCCCGTGTTCACCCACGAGTCGGCGGCATCGTCCACAAGAACGCTGCCCTCTCCATCCGCCAGAACGCCTATGAGAGCCATGTTGCTCGTGACGGTAGCGTCGTTGAGAACTTGGAGCGTTCCCTGTCCATTGAAGCCCACGACCAGCGCGTTGGTGTTCAGGGCCGAATTCTCGCCCGTGACGGTTACGACACCGGTGCCGTCCGGAATCGGTCCGATGGGGATCCCTTCGATCGTCCCCGCAAACGGCAGATCGCCCAACATGTAGCCGCCGATCCAGACAACATCATCGACGTTCACTTGTCCGCCATTCTCGACCGTCATCCCGCCGTCACCGTAGCCGCCGACGATCAGCACGCCCGACATCCGTCCGGTCTCGTCTTCGAACGTACCCTCTTCGTCGACCACGACGTTGAACCTGGCCTGCGCCCCGTCCACCACGACCGTGCCGCTACTGCCCGGCGCAACGCCCAGCGCCGCCTGGAGGGCCTCCACTCGGCCGCCGGCGTCAACGTTGACGGTTCCCGTGCCCGTGTAACCGATGAACGCCGTGCCCGCCACCTCCAGGGCGGAGTCCTTCTTCACGGTCACCGTGCCGGTCCCATCCGGGGTGAACTCCGCGTCCACCTCCTTCTCCAGCAAGGCAAAGGGCACGCCACCGATGTACGCCTCGGCGGCGGTGACCGTACCACCTTCATCGATCGTCGCCCTCCCCTCGCCCCAGATGCCGAGCGCCAGCGCTTGGTTGGCTGCCAACGCGGCATCGCTGACATTGATGGTGCCGGTCACCTCGGGCGCCACGCCCGCCCAGGTCTGCCAGGTGGTGACCCCACCGCCGTTATTCACGTTCAGCGTGCCATCGCCAAACATGCCGACAATGATCACGTCGGACGTCCAGGTGGACTGCGCGTCGGTCACCGTGGCCGTGCCCGTGCCCGTGGGCAGATCGGCCCCCGGCGCGAATTAGCTGGCAAGCGGTTCGCCGGGACCGAAGGGATCATAGCCGCCAATCCAGCCTGCAACCGTCGTCAGTTCGCCCTTGTCTTCCACTCTCAGTGCGCCGACGCCGTGGGCGCCGATGCTCATGGTATTCAGGGTCGTCCACTGTGACCCGCCGGTGATCAGGACCGTTCCCGTCGTGGCTGGACCCCAGCCCAGATAGACCTCGGCCGCCGACGAATTGACGACGCTGCCCGCGTCAACCTCGACCCTGCCGTCGCTCGTGATGCCGATGCGCAACTCGTCTTGCGCGATGACCCATGGACCGAGCCCACTGAACGGCGGGACCACATCGTCGAACGTGGTAATCGCGGCCCACAGCCCCGTGGGCGCCGCCAGCAGCGCCAGCAGCAGAGCGGCCGCGACGAACCTCCGGTTGATAGACCACTTCCTTGTCATGTTGTTTTCCCTTAAAAGAAGCCCTGTTCCCGAGACATATGACACGAGGTCCGTAACCCCCTGCGGGGCTCCGCATCGTGTTTCGCAGGTAGCGATCCTATCGACGCGGCCATTCCGTTTTCTCCATTCTGCGCCTGTGACCTGGCGGGGCGACACTCCATTTCTTTCTGACCCCTGCTGTCCCAGAGAGTATTGCGCGCGTTTGCCCCTGTCAAGGGAATCGCGCACCATTATTTTCAACGACCTCGTGGCATCGGCATCCTGCCGATGGTTCATGGGCTGGGCAGAAGGTAGAAAGCTGCAAAGGCCAGTGACCGGTTGCGGTTGCGCGGCTCGTTTGGTCAGACGGTTGCGGTAGACGGCGGCCAACGCCGTTCGACGCACTACGCCACCGACACGAGCTTCGCAACCGCTTGCCGCTCTTTCGCTGCCTTCCCATTGCTTCATGACAATTGACTTTCCGGGTGGGTGGCAGCGGCAAGCGCAGCTTGCCGATGGTTTGTCTATCCGCCATCGGCAAGCTCCGAAGACTCCGCTTGCCGCTGCCACCCGTCGCTTTTACCCGGAGGTTCGATTGTCATGAAGCACTATCTTCTCACCTTTCTGCCTTCTGGCCTTCCAACCGGGTACCGGGTACAATAGCCGTCAGCCGGCCTGCCCGTGCGAAGGACCGGCCAACGCGACTCGATTGGGAATGGAGTTTCCGATATGACGGCGAACGCGGCACCGCAAGGATCGTGGGGATCGAACGGCATGATCGCCCTGTACATCGCCCTCGGGGTCGTCCTGGCGGGCGTGGTGGCCTGGCTGCTCCTGCGCCGGACCCTGCGGACTCGCCTGGGCGTGCAGAAGAACCTGCGTCTGGACCCCGACCTGAACGACTGGCTCGTGGTCTTCGGGTGGACGCCCAAGGTCCTCTACGTCCCGACCTTGCTGGCCGCCGTGCTGGCCGCTCTGGCCATGTTTCTGCACGAGTCCGGCTGGAGCATTTTCGCCGGCATCAATCCGAAAACGGTCGGCGGTCTCTGGTTCGCCGTCTTCTTCTTCAATTACCTGATCGAGGAGTATGACATCAGTATCCGGGTCTTGCTGCTCGGCATGGTCGGCATCGGCTTTCTCCTGTTGTGGCTGCACCTCATCGGCGGGGTGCTGCCGTTCCTGCGGCTCTTCCGCCACCTGGCCTTCTCGATCAGCGGGACGGGTTACCTGTTGATCGCGCTGATCGGCGCCCTGACGATCGGGCTGTCGTGGCTGCGCGGCCTGTTCCACTACGTGGCGTTCACGCCCAACTACATCAACCTTCAGGCCGGGCCCGCCGAAGCGGGCGAACAGATCGGACGCGAGGACTTCAGCACGCGGGTCGATACGAGCGATTTCCTGGAACGGCTGCTCGGCTTCGGCCGCATCTGTGTCACGTTCAAAGAAAAGGCCCGGCCCCCGCTCGGCCTGTTGGTCTGGCGCGTCGACAAGAAAGCCGAGATGCTGGAGAAGGTCCGCGCCAAGTACGCCATCGATTATCCTCAGCACACCGCGACCCCGCCGGGCCCACGGGCGAAACCCGAGGAACGAGGGCCGAGCGACGAACCGGCCCCGATCTCGGCGGCACCGGTTCCCCCGCCGCCGAGCGGGCCGATGGAGGCGCGGTGAGGTGCGCGGAGTGCGTGTCACGACGCCGGCGATCGGATT
>VGYL01000295.1 GCA_016872975.1 Planctomycetota bacterium | reverse complement strand
GGAGAAGGAAATGGACATCTACATGCGGATCCTGGGGCTGGACAAGATCAAGACCCGCTCGGTGCTCATCGGCGGCGGCACACCGACGTTCCTGACGCCGGCGCAGTTGAAGCGGTTCCTGGACGGTTTCGTGAAGCGGCACGACATCTCGCGTTGCAAGCAGTTCAACTACGACGTGGACCCGGCGACGCTGATCGGCCCCGACGGCCTCGAGCGGCTGAAGATCATGCGCGACTACGGCGTGGACCGGCTCACCATCGGCGTGCAGTCGCTCAACGAGGAAATCCTGCACCTGATGAACCGCACGCACGACGCCAAACAGGCCATCGAGTCCATCGAGAACTCCTGGAAGTTCGGCTACAAGGTGAACATCGAATATATCTTCGGTCATCCGGGGCAGACGATTGACCTGTGGATCGAGGAGATGGAGGACGCGATCGCGACGGGCGTGACGGAGATTCAGCTTTACCGGCTGAAGGTCGAGGCCTACGGCGATTACCAGGGGCCGATTAAGAAATACAAGCGCATCCGCCCGGACAATGTGCCGACGGCCGAGGATGCCATCCGGATGAAACAACTGTCCATCAGCATGCTCAACCGCGCCGGCTACCACGAGACCCTGCGGCGGGTCTTCTCCAAGGACCATCGCATCTTCTCGGTCTATGCGCACAACCAGTGCTGCAGCCTCTTCGACGAGATCGGCTACGGGCTGACGTCGTTCAGCAGCATGCGCGACCGGTTCGGCCTGAACACGCAATACTTCGAGGAATACTATTCGATGATTGAGAAGGGCCGGCTGCCGCTCACCCGCGGCTTGGTCCGCGGCACGGAAGAGCAGATGCGATGGGCGATCATCCTGCCGCTGAAGAACCGCGACGTGCGCAAGCCGTATTTCAAGAAGGTCACCGGCGGCCAGTCGCTCGACCACGTGTTCCGCGGCAAGATCGAGACGATGAAGCAGTTCGGCCTGGTGGAGGAGGACGACATGGTGCTGCGGCTGACCACGCTGGGCAAGTTCTTCGCCGACGAGTGCATGCAACAGTTCGAGAGCGTGAAATACATACCGTATCCGCAGAGCGAATACGCGGACGGCCCGCTCAATCCCTACAGAGACGGCCAGCCGTAACTGCTGGCTTGGCCGGTAGTCCTTCGCGCTTCTTTGGTGGGTGCGGAAGGGCTGTCTGTCGGCGTTGATCGGTTGTCCGGCCCGGTTCCGTTCAGCTTGACCCAGAATGTCCACGCCGCTCTTAGCGATCAACGGCCTCCGTTACACCTACCGGGGACAAAAGCGGTCTGCGCTGGAGGGTATCACACTGGACGTGTCGCCGGGCGAGTTTGTGGCCATCATCGGACCCAGCCTGGCCGGCAAGAGCACGCTGGCCGCGTGCGTCAATGGGCTGGTGCCGCATTTCTTCAAAGGATCGTTTCAAGGCGACGTGCGCGTGCTGGGGCGCAACACGCGCGAATGCTCGGTGGCGCAGTTGTCGGAAGACGTGGGGCTGGTCTTTCAGGATTTCGAGGCGCAGCTTTTTTCCACGAGCGTCGAGCTGGAGGCGGCGTTTGGCCCGGAGAACCTTGGCGTGGCCCACGACGAGATCGGCCGCCGCATCGCTGACAGCCTCGGTCTGGTGGGCTTGGAGGGCCTGCGACGCCGGGCGCCGACGACGTTGTCCGGCGGCCAGAAACAGAAGCTCGCCATCGCCTCGGTGCTCGCGATGAAACCGCGCCTGCTGGTCATGGACGAGCCGACCACTGACCTCGATCCCGCCAGCAAGAGCGGCGTGCTGGAGATTGCCGATAAGCTGCGCGCGCGGCCGGACGCGGCACTGATGGTCGTGGAACACGAGACCGAGGAACTGCTCCGCGCCGACCGCATCCTGCTGCTGCAGGAAGGCAAACCGATCCGCTGTGGCCCGACGGCGGATGTGCTGCGAGAGGTGGAACTTCTCAAGAAGCTCGGCGTCATGCCCTTGGGCGTCACGAGCTACTTCTCCGCGCTCGGCGCGACGCCCGCGCCGCTGACGCCGGAGGACGGCGTGCGGGAGTTCCAGGCGCGCGGCTGGGGCATCGCCGAAGACAAGTATGCCAGCCTGCTGGCGGCCGACCAAGCGCGCGCCCGTTCCAGTGCGGACGTGGTGATTCGTTGCACAGGGCTGGAGCACGCGTATGCAGGCGGATTCAAGGCGCTTCAGGGCGTGGATTTGGAGATCCGGCGCGGCGAGATGGTCGCGGTGGTGGGCCAGAACGGCAGCGGCAAGACGACGTTGGTGAAACATTTCAACGGCCTGCTCATGCCCACCGCTGGCAACGTGGACGTGGACGGCGCGCCGACGGTCAAGCAGGGCATCTTCAACCTGGGCCGCAAGGTCGGCTACGTGTTCCAAAACCCGGACCACCAGATTTTCTGCCAGACCGTATTCGACGAGGTGGCCTACACGCTTCGCCTGCGCAAGCTCGGCGAGGCGGAGATTCGCGCGCGCGTGCAGGAGGCGCTGGCCGCCGTCAACCTGAGCGGTCTGGAGCAGGAGGACCCGTTCACACTGACCAAAGGCGGCCGTCAGCGCGTCGCGGTGGCGTCGGTGCTCGCGGCCAAGCCGGACGTGATCATCCTCGACGAGCCGACCACGGGCCTGGACTACGCCGAACAACGCGGGATGATGGACCTCGCCCGACAGTTGAACCGCGCCGGCAGCACGATCATCTTCGTGACGCATCACATGTGGGTGGTGGCGGAGTATTCCGACCGCGTGGTGGTGGTCAAAGACGGCCGCATCCTGATGCAGGGGCCGACGCGCGAAGTGCTGGCCTGCGAAAACGAACTGGCCTCGGCCAATCTGCGCCCGCCGCAGATCGTGCGGCTGTCAAACCGTCTGGGCCGGATGGCGCTCACCGTGGACGAGTTGGTCGCGTGCACGGTGGTGGGGCAACGTCACGATGGAGTGGTGTCGCGTGAATGACGCCGACAACGACCGCAATAAAAAACTTCACGATCGTGAAGTTTTTTATTGCGCCCTGCCCAAGCGCCGCCGCGAAGCAATAACCTCATCGTCCCAATAACCCGCCTCTCGCATGGACTCTGAGATCTACCTCGACCGGAACACGGCAGTTCATCGGCTCGATCCGCGCACGAAGATCGCGTTGATGGTGTTCTGTTTCGTGGTGCCGGCTTACTATCAGAATCCCCTGTGGGTCGTGCCTGTGGCCGTGTTGGTGTTGCTGCACGGCCTGTTCTCCCGGTCGCTGGGCAACCTGCGCCGGATGCGCTACCTGATGATCATTCTGGGCGTGTCGAGCTTTGTGCTGTGGAACCTTTTTACGAAGGGCGAGACGCGGCTGTTCGGATTTGTCTATCAGGAATCGCTGGCGTTCAGCGTCGGCCGCACGATCATGATGCTGACGATGATCGCGGCGGGGATGATTTTTCTGAGCACGACGCGGAACGAGGAGTTTGTGACCGGCTTGATCCGCCTGGGACTGCCTTACCGCGTGGGGTTTGCGATCTCGACGGCGTTGCGGATGGTGCCGACGATCATCGGTTCGGTCTGGATGGTCGTCGAGGCGCAGAAGAGCCGGGGCCACGATCTGGATGCGGGCGGGTTGGTCCAGCGGATTCGGAACCACATCCCGTTGCTGATCCCGGTGTTCGTGTCGGCGATGCGCAACACGCACACCTTCAGCATGGCGCTGGAGTCGAAGGCGTTCGGGGCGCATCGGACGCG
Organism: Planctomycetota bacterium; assembly: GCA_016872975.1. Taxonomy (GTDB): domain Bacteria; phylum Planctomycetota; class Phycisphaerae; order Sedimentisphaerales; family Anaerobacaceae; genus PLanc-01. Next base: position 3,987 of record VGYL01000295.1, on the reverse strand, counting down.
CACCTACTGGCTGGACCCGCGGTTGAAGCTGGCGGATTACGTCGTGCTCGGCCTGACGTTGGTGCTGCTGGCGGCGGCGACCGGGCTGAGAATCGCGGGCTACGGAAGGATTGCAGGATTGAAGGAATTCTAGTAGAACCGGCGCGCATTTTGCCAAGGTTGAGACTGTGACAGAGACAATTTCCATGTGGCGTCACACGAGGATGGTGATCCTCACGGCGCTCTCCGCGGCGATCTACGCGGCGGTGCTGATCCCGTTCAAGGGCATTCCCATCATCCCCGGCGTCACCGAGCCGCGCCCGGCCAACGTTTTCCCGCCGGTCTTCGGTCTGATGTTCGGCCCGGCGGGCGCATGGGGCGCGGCGATCGGCAACACTATCGGCGACATCTTCGGCGGCACGCTGGGTTTGGGCACGCTTTTCGGCTTCGTGGGGAATTTCTATCTCGGTTTCATTATGTATAAGATGTGGGGCGCGGTGGGGCTGGTCTCCTGCCGCGATGCGACGCCGAACGTCAATTCCTGGCGCAAGCTGGCGGCCTACGGTTTGATCACGATCACTTCCTCGGTGGCGTGCGCGGTGATCATCGCGTGGGGGTTGGACCTTGTCGGACTGGTTCCCTTTGCGTTCCTGGCGATCACCATTTCGCTCAATAACTCGTTGATTGCCTTGGTGTTGGGACCGCCGCTGTTGCTGGTGCTTTACCCGCGGGTGAAGAAGATGGGGCTGATCTGGACGGATTTGATGATTCCGGCGGAGGTCGGGCGGGGTTTCGCGCGACATCTTGGCGCGGTGCTGATGGTGGTCGGGGCCTTGGGCGGTTTGCTGGCGGGCCTCGGCGTCGCGATAGGCGTGCATGGCCAGCAGATTCTCAAGTTCGCGACCGGCAACCTGCGGGGAGCAGGCACCTGTCTGAGCGTGCTGCCGTTTCTGGCGTTGATGGGCGTCGCCAGCTTCATGCTCTCCGGGCGGGAACAATTCACTGAAGAGTGAGCCTTCAGCGCCCGTCGGAAGGCCGCCTTAATTCCCGAATGGTTTTGCTTGACTGATGAGCGAGATGAATGAACACTGCGCCGCACCGGTAGAACGGGAGAGTAACTCGAGGACGTTTTCCTGGCTTCGCCGTGCTAAGACATCATGTTGGTAACCGACCCAAGTGTGATCGGGGCTGGAGCGGCCCTTCTGTCGGCAGCGTCGTGGGCTGCCGGCTCGATCCTTTTCAAGCGCATCGGCGAGCGCGTCTCGCCGTTCGGGATGACCCTGTGCAAGGGGGTCGTCAGCTTGGTGCTGTTGGGTGCCGCCGTCCTTCTCACGGGCTACGGCAGCATCCCGGCGAAGGATCTCGGCCTGTTGTGCCTTAGCGGCGTGATCGGCATCGCGGTTGCCGACACACTGTTCTTTGCCGCCTTGCAGGATCTGGGGCCGAAGGTGCTGATCGTGTATTTCATGATGGGGCAGATTCTGACGGCGTTTTTCGCCTTCCTTTTTCTCGGTGAAACGCTCTCCGTGCAGGCCATCGTCGCCATCGTCATCACGCTGAGCGGAATCGCGTTGGTGCTCTGGACCAAGATCCGGGGCGAAGACGCGCAGGCGCGGACAGGGGCGCGCGGCATCCTGCTGGGCCTGCTGTGCATGCTGGCGATGTCTTCCTCAATGATCATCGCGAAGCCGGCCCTCAAGTCGGCCTCTGCCCTCGTGGAAACCTTCATCCGCATGGCGTCAGGCACGGCGGGCATGTTCCTGTTTGGCGCGGCCACGAGCAAACTGGGCGATTGGGTGGAGCCATTGAAGGACGTGAAGCTGCTGTTGTTTTTCATCGGCTCGGTCTGCGTGGTGACCTTTGGCGGTTTTTGGTTGTCGCTGGTTTCGATCAAGTATATCAAAGTGGCGACGGCGAGCACTTTGGGCGCGACAGAACCGCTTTTTGTGCTACCCTTAGCCGCCTTTTTTCTGAAGGAGCGGATTTACCCGCTGGACATTGTCGGGACGCTCCTGGCCGTAGGAGGCATTGTTGTTCTGTGTCGTAGCTTGACGTAGCCGAGGAAAGTGCGCTGACTATGCCAATCGCCATGAAGAACGCAACGACCGCCGACGAGGTGCTGGCCGCATTGCGCGCCGGCGATTTCAGCCATGAGGCGCTCAGGGCAGCCCTTCTGATGAGGGGCGGGGAGCAGGAGAAGCTTTTTGAACTGGCGCGCGAATGCCGCGACCGTTGTTTCCCGGACAAGAGGGTCGAGGTCCGCAGTGTGATCGAAATCTCCAACATCTGCCGCCAGGGATGCCGTTATTGCAACATGGGGCGCAAGCGCGACTATGAACACTACATCATCCAACTGCCGGCGTTCATGAAGCTGGTGGAGCACATCTACCGGAGCGGCCGGCGGGTGCTGCTGTTGCAGTCGGGTGAAAACTCCGCGCAGTCGTTTGTGGAGCACGTGGCGCTCTGCGTCGAGGAGGTCAAGAAGCGGTATCCCGACATGTTGGTGATCCTGTGCCTGGGCAATCTCTCTCGCACCCAGTATCACCGGCTGCGGCAGGCGGGCGGCGACCGGTATATCCTGAAGTTCGAGACTTCCAACCCGGAGCTTTACTCCCACATCAAGCCGTTTGACAAACTGGACCGCCGGCTCACCTGCCTTCAATGGATTACCGAGGAAGGCTTCACGGCGTCCACGGGCAACATCGTGGGGCTGCCGGGCCAGACGCTCGACGACATCGTGGAAGACCTCCTGTTGATCAAGAAGCTCAAGCTTTCGATGATGAGTTGCAGCCCGTTCATCCCGGCGGAGAACTCGGAGTTCGGCGACCAGCCCATGGGCGACTTGGACACCGCGCTGAACACGATGGCGCTTCTGAGGATCATGAACCCGCACACCCTGATGCCGACGACCAGCGCGCTGGAAAAGGTCGGCCATGACGGGCAATACCGCGGATTGATGGCCGGGGCCAACACCGTGACGATCCATGACGGGACTCCCGAGGACCTGAAGCAGTTGTTCCCGATCTACTCCGTTTCCCGCGTGCGACCCACGCAAGAGCATTTCGAGGAAATCGTCCACCGGGCTGGTTTGAAGATGTAAGTGGTCTGTTGCAGCACAGGGCGGGAAGGCGGTCGCATGTCAGCGTCGGGCAAACGGTGGATGGTGTTTGGACTGGTGGTCCTTGCCGTTGTCCTGATCTCGCCGATGGTTTTCGAGTGTTTCCGGCCTCGCATCCCCGGCCAGTCGCCCGAAGTCCAGCTCAGTGCAGAGCGGATCAAATTCATGGCGCCGGATCGAGTCCTGCAGGCCATGAATCTTCGGCCGGGACTCACGGTCTTGGACATCGGGGCCGGGACGGGGCTGTTCACGTTTCGTTTGGCTCAGGCTGTGGGTGACGCCGGCCGGGTGTTTGCGACCGACACAGGCTCATCAGTGCTCCGCTATTTGCGCAGGCAAAGCCGGCGAGCGAACATAACGAATGTGGAACTGGTTCTTGTGCGGGAAAAAGGTCTGGATCCTTTCTACACACAACACACTTTCGACGTCATCCTCGCCTCGGAGGTCATGCCGCTCATTGCAGAACCCGGAGTTTTTTTCCAGCAACTGAGGCCTTCACTGAAAGCCGGGGGCGGTCGGCTCTGGATTGTCACGCTGCGGCTCGATTCGGACTTTGATGCCGATGAATTCGGGGACTTTCGCGCCGTGCTGGACTTTCTCCGGTCGGAAGGCGCTTCCTCTCTGCTGGCGGGCCGACTCAGCCCGCGCGTGCGGGAGGCCCTGGCCGCGGAACGGGGTGCCAGCGTTTCAGAACCGCTTCGGACTCTTCTGGTCGAGGACTTCAACCGCATCCTCAACGCCCCTGCGCTCTGGCCCGAACTGCAGCGTTGGCTTGCCTCCCATCCATCGTTCCTGAATGCGCGCGAAGGGCAACTGAGGCAGCACCTCGGCAACGAGCTGGCCAAAGCAGGGGTGTTCGCGCCGGGGGCGCGGGACCTTGACGACGGCGC
>VGYL01000294.1 GCA_016872975.1 Planctomycetota bacterium | reverse complement strand
TATTTCTCTGATTTGCCGCGAATGGAGCCAGTCCGGAATGAAGGCGAGAACTCGGATTATCCTCATCATGCTGACGATTGCCGCGGTTCTCGTGCCGGCTGCCATCGTGCTGCGACCGCGGCCCGAGGGCCTCTATCGGGTGACCATCCTGCCCTCGCTGGGCGGCGGCATGACGGGGGCGACGAGCATCAACGAACACGGGCAGGTCGCGGGATTCGGCCGAACGCGTGAGGGCGTCTTCCGTTTCTTTCTGTGGGACCGCGAGAATGGCATGCAGCACCTGGGGCCCGGCCTCCACGGCACCTTCTACCTCAACGACGCCGGCCAGATCGCCGGGATGGCGGTGGACCCGAACGGGTAGTGTCAAGGATCTTTCGCTTTTTTGTCTAGCCCCTGAGAGGGACAGCACCGCCTGACCCATGGGTCAGGCGGCCGCGTTATCGGTCCTTGTGGCTTCCGTCATCTCCATTTCCTTCAAGCGGTTCATGTCCAGGTAACGGCGGGCGCCCCAGCGACTGCCGGCAATGTGCCGCAGCCGGGCCGCGGCCAACATCAGCGCGGAGCGGCCATCCGGGAAGGCACCCACCACCCGCGTACGGCGACGGATCTCCCGCATGATCCGCTCCAGCAGGTTGTTCGTGCGAATCTGGCGATGATGCTCGGCGGGAAACTGATAGTAGGTCAAGGTCTCGCCGACCGACGCGGCAACCTTCTCGGCCGCCTTCTTGAGCTTCCTCGCCTTGAGTTTCTCCACCACCGCCATCGCCTTTTCCTGAGCCGAGGCCCCATCCTCCTGGGCGTGGATTGCCTTGAGCATCGCCGCCACCGCCTTGATCTTCGTCTTCGGAACCTCGCTGAAGATGTTACGATACCAGTGCACCACACACCGCTGCCAGCGCGCCTCCGGATAAAACTCCGTCGCTGCTTCCACCAGGCCCAGGCACTTGTCCGAGATGATCCATTGCACCCCTGTCAACCCCCGGCCCTTCACATACGTCAGGAACTGTCGCCAACTTTCTGTATCCTCGTTTGGCCCTTCCGCCACCCCCAGGATCTCCCGGAATCCCTCCTGGCCGACGCCGACCGCCACCAGGACCGAGACATTCCGGACCTCGCCCGCCCAGCTTCGTTTCAGACAGATCCCATCCAAATATACGTACGGGTGCTCTCCAGTGATCGGGGCGTTGCGCCACTGCTCGATGCGATCGTACAGCTTCTGGTTCAGATCGCTGACCGTGCCGGCACTGACCCGCAGGCCCCACAAGGCCTCCGTGACATCCTCCACCCGACGCACCGAAACCCCCGCCAGATACATCTCCATCAGGGCCTCTTCAATCGAACTCTCCCGCCGTCGGTACCGCTCAATGATCGCCGTCTCGAACTTCGCCTGCCGCAGCTTGGGCACGTGCAGCTTCACCTCCCCGGCCTGCGTCTGGAGCTTGCGCTGGTAGAAGCCCGCCCGCGAGTTCGTGCGGGCCTCCGAACGCTCGTAGCGGCCCGCCTGGCACAGCTCCTGGGCCTCAGCGTCCAGCATCTCATTGAGCGTCTGCTCGACCGTCCGGCGGACCAGATCGCCCAAATGACTGCTGACCTTCGCCTCGTCGATCTTGATGATCGGGCTCAAGTCCTCTTGCTCCTGTGTCGAGGTACTGTCTTGTTCCACTGCCATCGTTCAGTCCTCCAATAAGGGTTATCAGACAATCTCCCATCGTCCCTTCAGGAGGACCACTTCATGGTCCGATACAAAAAAGCGAAGAATATCCTACGTTATCCACCTTCGGCCTCCAAGGCCTTGCCATAATCGGCAATGATCCTCAGAACTGTGCTCTTATCCACGCCAAGATCTCCTTTGCTCCCGCCAGAATCTCCGAGGCAATCGCCTGGGTGTGTTTGCTCTGCAACCTGTCGATATCATCCGGGTAGCGTGTGGCAATGTGGGCTCCGTTCAGTATGGCGATGACTCTGCTCTTGTCTGCATCTGTCTCCACGCCGATCTTCTTCAGCAGGTGGACAAGGTTGTGTGTTTTCGGGGCACTTCTTGCAGGCTGTGCAGATAGAGTCCTTTCAACGCCTTTTCCGTCGCCAAATGGCACATGAACACCGCGTAGAAACACCTGCCGCCCTTGGCCATGAACTCGGCGGTATCCATGTCGTAGTCGGCTTGCTTGAGCCATTCGAGAACGCGCTTGTCCATGGCATTGCTCCGATCCGTTGCCAGGAGGCACCTCCAAATCTACGCGGTCTTCATACCCGACATAATAGCCGATTGGGCGGAGATTACAACCGCCAAGGGCTGCGCAATGGGCGGGTGAGCAGGCGGTTGGCGGTTTCGTCGTTGACGAATTGCTCGGCTTTCGGGTCCCAGTGGAGCTTGCGGCCTGTGCGGATCGCGATGTCGTCGAGGTGGCAGATCGTATCGGAGCGCACGGCGGTCTCGATCGGGCAGATCGTTTTCTGGCGGGTGCGGATGCAATCGAGGAAGTTGCGCTTGTGATTGTTGCTGACGGGCAGACGCGGTTCGTTCGCGCCGAAGGTCGTCTGCAGGAGCGCCTTCGGACTGGCGTCGATACCGCCGCGGGAGACGATCACCCAGCCGTCGGAGCCGACAAAGAGGATGCCGCAGCCGCGCGTCTCCAGGACCGGCGTCACGAACTGCGGGAACTCTTTCTCTGTGTGGCGCGAGTCCATGTGGATCATCCGGACGCCGTTGGCGTAGCGGTGCTCGACGCGCCAGGTCACCGGCGTGTCGCACAGGCCGTCGGCGGGGACGAAACCGGTGCCTTCGATTTCCAGCGGGCCGGTGTCGTCGCTGTCGTTGCCCCACTGGGCGATGTCCACGTGGTGGATGCCCCAGGCGCCGCTGAGGCAGCCGAGGCCGTAATCGTGGATATGCATCCAGTAGCCGGGCGTGCCCTCGGCCCGCGAGGCACAGCGCTGGAATGTATAGGGTGACCACGGTGCGGGACCGAGCCACATGTCGTAATCGAAGTCACTCGGGTCGGGCTGGGGCTCCAACGGCTGGTTCGGCAACTGGGCCCCCGGCACCGAGCCGACGACGATCGTGTGCAGCTTGCCGATCCGCCCGTTGCGGACCAGCTCGCAGCACTGGCGGAACTCCTGGCCGCTACGTTGCTGCGTGCCGAACTGGAAGACCACGCCGTAACGGTTTACCGCCTCGCGCAGCGCCTGGGCCGCCGCGACGTGGACATCGACCGGTTTCTCCATGTACATATCTTTGCGGTTGCGGGCGGCTTCCAGGGCGATCAGGGCGTGCCAGTGGTCCGGCGTGGCGATGCAAACCGCGTCGATATCCGGCCGGGCCAATAGCTCGCGATAGTCCTCATACATCGTGCAGCCGGTGTCGCCGTACCGCTGGTCCACCGTGGCCTTGGCCTTCTCCCGGAACTTGCGGCGCAGGTCGCACACCGCGACCATACGGACCTCCTCCTGCGCCGAGAAGCTGCGCAGATGCCCGCCGCCCATGCTGCCGATCCCGATGCACCCCATCACGATCTTCCCGCTGGGCGGCGTGACACCCGCGGCCCCCAGCACGCGCGCCGGCACGAAGCAGGGAAACGAAGCGACGGCCGCACCGAATGCGGCGCCTGTCTTCAGCAACTCTCGACGTGTGGTTCTCTGGTTCATCTGGCAGCCACCTTCCCATGGTTTTGCGAAATCACCGATGGACGACACGGCGCATTGTAACGTCCCAGGGCGGCGTCGGCTACAGCGGGAATTCGTTTTGGCTTTTGGGTCCACGCGTGCTACACTCTAAGATGGTTTGCAGTGACGCCGTGCGGGCACAGTGGCACGGGCATTCCCTGCCTGCGCAGGGGCAGGCTTTGCCCGTGAGTCGCAGGGCCATCTTGGCCCTGCTGTCATGGGCGAGACGCCCATGCTACGGGACCGCAGGAGGTCGCTACGAACAGGAAGAAGTGGCAGCCGCATTTCCGAGGTATGAGCATGATGGCAAGTGGCATGAGGAGGACGTCGCGGCGGGAGTTGCTGAAGTCGGCGGCGGGGGCAGTGGCGGCGTTTACGATCGTGCCGCGGCATGTGCTGGGGCAGGGGCAGACGCCGCCCAGTGAGAAGCTCAACATGGCCTGCATCGGCGTGGGCGGTCGCGGCCGGGCCAACATCAATGGCGTCGACGGCGAGAACATCGTCGCGCTGTGCGACGTGGACCTGCGGCGGGCGGCCGAGATGTTCCAGAAGTTCCCCCAAGCCAGGCAGTATCGCGACTACCGCAAGCTGCTCGACGAGCAGGACAAGAGCATCGATGCCGTGACGGTCTCGACGCCCGACCATACGCATGCGGTGATCGCCTTGGAGGCCATTCGGCGGGGCAAGCACGTATATTGCGAGAAGCCGCTGGCGCATTCGATCCATGAGGTCCGCCGGTTGGTCCAGGCGGCGCGCGAGCACAAGGTCGTGACACAGCTCGGCAACCAGGGGCACTCGTTCAACGACATCCGCATGTTCTGCGAGTGGATCTGGGACGGCGCGATCGGCAACGTCACCGAAGTGCACGCCACGTGCGGGACGGTCCACTGCCGGATCAAGGACCTGCCGCGTTTGCAGGAAGAGCACGAGGTGCCGCCGGAAGTGGATTGGGACCTGTGGCTGGGCCCGGCCCAGTGGAGGCGGTACCATCCGCTGTACCTGCCGGGGAGCTGGCGAAGCTGGATGCCCTTCGGCTGCGGCACCATCGGGGACTGGACCTGCCACGTGGTGGACCCGGTCTTCTGGGCCCTCGATCTGGGCGCCCCGAAGACGGTCCGGGCCGAGGTCACGGATTACGATCCGAAGAAGCACGCCGACACGTTCCCGATGGGGACGATTGTCACTTATGAGTTTCCGGCCAAGGGCAAGCGCGGACCGGTGAAGCTGGTCTGGTTCGATGGCGTCGAAAAACCGCCGCGACCGGAGGATCTGGAGGAGAAACGCGAGATCCCGAAGACGGGGGCCGTCGTGATTGGCGATAAGGGCAAGATCACGTACGGCTCGCACGGCGCGGGCAGCGCCCGGATCATCCCGGAAGCCAAGATGAAGGCCTATCAACGGCCGGCCCAGACGCTGCCGCGGGTCAGGAACCACTATGTGGACTGGCTGCACGCGATCAAGACCGGCGGCCAGGCCGGCTCGCATTTCGGCTACGGCGGGCCGCTGACGGAGCTGGCGCTGCTGGGCATCATCGCCACCAGGTTGGCCGGGCAGAAGCTCGAATGGGATGCCGAGAACGCCCGTTTCACCAACTGCCGCGAGGCCAACCAGTACGTCCAGCCGCCGTTCCGGACCGGGTGGAGCCTGTAGGGATTGATAATCGGTGATTTACGATTGATGATTTCATTGTGAATTCGAGGGGTGCAGGTCATGAAATATGTGAGAACGTCCAGGCGGGAGTTGTTGAAATCGGCGACGGGGGCGGTGGCTTTCACGATCGTGCCGCGGTATGTTCTGGGGCAGGGGCAGACGCCGCCCAGCGAGATACTGCGCGTCGCGGGCATCGGCGCCGGCGGCATGGGCGGCGGCGACATTCAGCAGGTGGCCCGCGATGAGGGCACGCGGATCGTCGCTCTCTGTGATGTCGATGTGCGGCGGGCTTCGACCATCGAGAAGTTCCCCGAGGCCAAGGTGTACCGCGACTTCCGCAAGATGTTCGATGAGATGGAGAAGGATATCGACGCCGTGATCGTGGGCACGCCCGACCATACCCACGCCGTGGCGGCGATGGCCGCCCTCAAGCGCGGCAAGCACGTCTACTGCGAGAAGCCCCTGGCCCACTCCGTCGGCGAGGTCCGCGCCCTGATGAAGGCCGCCCGGGAGCACAAGGTCGTGACCCAGCTCGGCAACCAGGGCCATTCCTTCGACACGATCCGCACCTTCTGCGAGTGGATCTGGGACGGCGCGATCGGCAAGGTCCACACGATCCATTGCGGCTGCGCGGCCGTCAATTCCGGTCTTGACTCGCTGGCACGGATGGGCCAGCGCGAAGAGGTGCCGGAAGGCCTGGACTGGGACCTCTGGCTGGGCCCGGCCCAGAAGCGGCCGTATCGCTCGTTCTATCTGCCCGGGCGCTGGCGCGGCTGGGTGCCGTTCGGCAACGGCACCATCGGCGACTGGGTCTGCCACGTCGTGGACCCGGTCTTCTGGGCCCTCGATCTGGGCGCTCCCAAGACCATCCAGGCGCAGGTCAAGGACTACGACCCCAAGACCCAGGGCGATGCCTTCCCCAAGGGCGACATCATCACCTTCGAGTTCCCGGCCAAGGGCGACCGCGGACCGATCACCCTTGTCTGGCACAGCGGCACCGAGAAGATCCCGCCCGCCAAAGAGCTGGGGGAGCGCAAGCCCGTCGACACCGGGGCCTACGTCTACGGCGACAAGGGGGTCATCATGTACGGCTCGCACGGCGCCGGCAGCGTCCGTATCATCCCCGAGACCGCGATGCAGGCGTACCAGCGGCCCGAACAGAAGCTCCCCCGCGTCAAGGGTCATCATCAGGACTGGCTGCGGGCGATCCGCGCGGGCGGCCAGGCCGGCTCCGACTTCTCCTACGGCGGCCCGCTGACGGAAATCGCCATGCTGGGTGTGATCGCCCTGAAGTTCCCGGGCACGAAGCTCCAGTGGGACGCGGCGGCCACACGTTTCACCAACTGCGACGAGGCCAACCAGCACCTGGACCCGCCGTACCGCAAGGGCTGGAGCCTGTGAGAATTGACGATTTATGATTGATGATTGATGATTTGAAGACACCGCAACCGGGGGTGGGGTCGCCATGGGATCGTCAAGCGGTTGCGAAGCTCGTTTGTAGTGTGCCCGTAAGAGCATAGGTTGAACGGTGCGTGGCACGCACCCTGCACGGTGGCGCATGAGCGACGTCACGCGGATCTTGAACGCGATCGAGGGGGGAGACGCCCGGGCTGCGGACGAGCTGCTGCCCCTGGTCTATGAGGAACTGCGTCTGCTGGCGGCCCAGAAACTGTCGCATGAGCCGCCCGGCCAGACGCTCCAGGCGACCGCGTTGGTCCATGAAGCATATCTGCGTCTGGTGGGCGAGCAACCGCAGAGTTGGAACAGCCGGGGCCACTTCTTTGCCGCCGCCGCGGAAGCGATGCGCAGAATCCTGGTCGAGAACGCCCGGCGCAAGCACAGCCTCAAGGCCGGCGGGGACCGCCAACGCCTCGAGCTGGACGAGAGCATCGTTCTGGGCACGCGCGAGATCCGCACGGAAGATCTCCTGGCCTTGAACGACGCGTTGGACAAGCTGGCCCAACAGGACCGGACGGCCTGCGATCTCGTCAAGCTGCGCCTCTTCGGCGGTCTGACCGTCAAGCAGGCGGCCCAGGCCGTCGGGGTCTCCGTCTCCAAAGCCTACGCCGACCTGGACTACGCCCGCGCCTGGCTGCACCTGGAGTTGGGCGACGATGACGCACCGGCTGACCCCTGATCCTCCCGGCGCGATTTCGTTTTTACAGAACATTGCCGTCACGCGGGCGGGCCAACCGTGGCGAGGGCGTCCCGCCCTTGCGTCTCGAGGCCATCCTGGCCTGGCGGTGTTGCGACCTGCCGGCGGCGGCCAAGAATACAAGGGCAAGATGCCCTCGCCACGACAAGAATTCTCAACGACTCATGGAATTTCCCGGCACGGATTTCGCACTGTACTGTGGAGACAGAAAGATGTCGCCTATGCCAGAGAACGAAAAGACG
>VGYL01000293.1 GCA_016872975.1 Planctomycetota bacterium | reverse complement strand
CGGCTGGCGGGGTCCAGCAGGCTCGACCCGCCGCTGACGATCAGCTTCCAGTCCGCCTCGGCCAGTTGGACCGCGACCTTTCGCTCGATGGCCCGGAACTGCGGCTCGCCGTGCTCGAGGAAGATCTCCCGGCAGGTGTGCTTTTCGCCCGTCTCCTGCTCGAAGCACTGCTCGATCAGGCGGTCCGTCTCCACGGCTTCCAGGCCGGTCAACTCCGCGAGCCTGGTCGCGACTAGGCTCTTGCCCGCGCCCTTGGGTCCTGCCAGTACGATTTTCACCGTCAACCTCTGACTTCCATATTGCCGCCGAGAGACTGCATCAGCTTGACATAATCGGGGAACGTGACGCTCATGGCCTCGGCGGTGTCGACGGTCAACGGTCCATCCAGGACCATCCCGGCCAGCGCCATCGCCATGACGATCCGGTGGTCGGCCCAGCCGTGCACCGTCGCCGCCTTCGGCCGGCCGCCCTGGATGACCAATCCATCCGGCAGCTCCTCGACCGCCACGGACAGCTTGCGCAGCTCTTTCGCCATGCACGCGATGCGGTCCGTCTCTTTGCCGCGGGCCTGGGGTACATTGATCAGCCGGGTCTCGCCTTCGGCAAACGCGGCCGTCACCGCCATCGCCGGCAGGGCGTCCGGGGTCTCGTTCATATCGATCTCGATGCCCTTGAGGGCGGACGCACGCACCACCACCGCATCAGCGTCAACCGTGATCCCGGCACCCATCCCCTTGAGGTAGTCCACCACCGCCTTGTCCGGCTGGCTGTCGTGGAAATCCAGGCCCAGCAGCGTTACCTCGTCGCCGATCAGGGCTGCGGCGCACAGGAAGAACGTGGCACTGGAGAAGTCCGCCGGCACAGGCCGGTCGAACGGCTGATAGCTCTGCCTGCCCTGGACGTGGAACTTCCGCATCTGCTGCTTGTGGTACGTGATCCCCTGGGCGTCCAGCCAGTCCAGGGTCATCTGGACGTAGCCGGGCTCGTTCAGCAGGGTGACGTCGATCTCCGTATCCTGCGCGGCCAACGGCGTGCATAGGAGCAGGCTGGACAAATACTGACTCGTGGAGCAGGCGATGGCGGTCTTGCCGCCCACGATCTGCCCGGTCACGGCGGCCGGGGCCTTGCCGTTGCCCTTGAGGCTCACGCACCTGGCCCCCAATGCGCTGAGCGCCTCCAGCAGCGGCCCGACCGGCCGGCTCTGGGTCTGCTGGTCGCCGGTAAAAGTAATGGTCTGCCCCTGGCCGACCAGGGCGGCCGAGCCCAGGGCGATGTTCAACGTGGTCCCGGAGTTGCCGACATCGACCGGCTCTGCCGGCGCCGCGATCCGGCCGCCCGTCCCGGTTACCTTCCACAGCTTCGGGTCGGAGGCGTCGATGGTCGCACCCAAGGCACGGTACGTGCTCACCGCGGACGCCGCATCGGCGGACGACAGGGGATTGCGAATGACGCTCTGCCCCGGCGCCAGCGCGGCAATTGCGACGGCGCGGATCGTGTGCGACTTCGATGCCGGGATCGAAACCGTTCCCTTGAGCCGGGATTTCCTGGAAACAAGCTGCATTAGGGCCTCACTTGAACGTGCCTGCCGGAATCGTGCCGACAGTATACCGCCCGGGACTGCCCCGTCAAGCCGTCCGCGGCCGCGATTCCTGCCGCCGTTGCCGTACCGCCGGGTCTTGCAGAACTCCCACGCTCACCATACGCGCGAACCCCTCCGGCGTCAAACGAAATCCCAGTAGGACGGTTGCCATGCCTGCGGCCGGTAGCTTCGGCAATCGGGTGTCGTGCGTACACCTCATGAGCATGTTCATCAATGGCACTGAACCTGTCTACGAGGCGCCAGTCCGGTACCGGGCTGTGGCCCAATCCTCCGATCGCGTCGGTTCAGAGCATCGCTGTGGGCGTGCCGGAGGGATTCGGGGCGGCCGGCAGTCGCAGGCACGCGAACAGGCGGGGCCGGAACAGGGGGCTGTGCAGGCCGACGAGAACAAACGGCAGGGAGATCAGAAACACGCACAGGCCCGCGGCCGAACCGGAGAGAAGCAACACTCCCACGGTCAGGAAGATGTGGGCCGGCCAATGGGCGGTCCCAGCGGACTCCAGGAGAAACCATAGAGGCACACCTGCCGTAAAGAAGGCCACCATCCCGCCGGCCAGCAGAAGGATGAACCTGGTCGGTGAGTAGGCGCGGCGCGACATCCGCCCGGCCCACGCGTATCCCAGAACGAGTACCAGCATTGAGAGGCCCAACATGGAACCGAATTCGACCGCCGGGCGGGAGAGACCCAGCGTCGAGAGGGTCCCCACCAGGGCCACGCCCCAAGTGAGGCCTGATGCCAGAATGGTGGCCTTCCAGGGTCTGAGCCGGGCGAGTGTGTGGCCGAGCAGCCACAGAACGGCCGAGGCTACGGCCGACGATTGAACCATCATGCCCATCGTTTCTTCATCCGAGGTCACAGGGTGGGAGATCCGCGCGAGGACCAGCCAGATCAGATTCACCAACAGAACCGGTACGAGGATCCACAGCATTTCGCGCGTACGGTTGGCCCGGGGCACGACCATCGCGAGGCCCAGCACCGCCCACAAGGCCAGTCCCGGGGCACTGTAGTACCAACGCCAGTGGTAGAGGATGGGCTCTCCTCTTTCAGGGCCGAGACTGCCAAGCTCACAGGAGGCAACGATTTGCAGGGGGCCCCAGGTTCCGAACGGTACTCGCCACGAGCACGGACCGGTGCCGCTTCAGCCCGGCTCGAAACGGTCCGCGGCCACCTGGTTCTCGTCCAGGTAGATGGCAAAAGCCGGCGGCGGGGCCCCCTGGCGTCGGGTGATGCAATACGCCTCGCCGCCCTGTCCCAGCACTTGATGGTTCAGGACGAGGGAAGCGCCCCAGCGTTCGACCCGGATCGTCTGCCGCAGAGGGGCTCCCAGCTTCAAGGTCACGATCTGCCCCGGCTCGATCTTTACCACTCGCGTCTCGCTGCCCCTCCAGGGCAACCGGCCGGAGTATTCGCCTTGCAGGATGACCTCATCCAGACGGTAGGTGCCAGCGGGTACGGACAGGTTCGGCTCGCGCCAATAGAAGACCTTCAGTTGTTTGGCGCTGTCCTGCAGGACCAGTCGCTCTATGGCCTCGCCTTCGACGCGGAGCGTGCCAAAGCGGGGCGACACCTCCCGGCCCATACCCGCCTGTGGTGTGGCGAGCAAGAGCAAGCCCAGCAGACCCCATCTGAACAACTCATGTCTTGCCTTGCGCATAGGTCCTCCGGATTCACCGGCTCATCTCACGATCGCGTCGATCGTGCATCTGGTTCTGCCATCGTAGACGTTGTGAGCATCGGAGTATTGCAGGGAAAGAACCGGGAAACCGGGCCTTAGGGAGGCGACACATCAGGAGCCCGCCCTTGCCGGGAGCTCCTGATCTAAAATGTAAAGAAAGAGAGAAGAAGGTTCAAGGACCGAAGGTCCTTGGTCCGGTAAGCGGAGTAGAGGCCCGCTCGCTTCTTTGAGGCATGACCTCACTTGCCAGGCTGGTCCTTGGGGATTTCGATGGGGAGATGTCGCAGGAGAGTACCGAGATCAGAATTGTTGCACATCCCCTCGCAAGGGGTCGTGTAACCAGGGCTTAGCGCGGATAGAAGCGTGTTCCTGTGCGAATGAGGCAAATCGAGCCACGAAAGACACATGTTCGTAGTGCTGCCGTGAGGCAGTAGAAGACAGTCCGTGCTTCCGCTCTCGACAGGGAGGTGGAAGGCAGGATGTACTCTGGAAGGCGAAGCTGGTGTCAGTGAGGGGGCTCTTCCGTAGGTTGGGCGTCTCGCCCGACGATAAAACGAGTCCGTCCTTCCGCTGTGAAGAAACCGAAGAATTGGAACCACGGAGGGCAAGGAGAAGGAGGAGTTGGAGAGGTGGAAGGCAGGACTGATTCCGGAAGGCGGAGCCTGGACCGGGTGGCTCTCCGAAGAGTCTCTTGAAGAGGCGGTTCAGGGGGGTGACGACGGGGTTCCTTGACAAGTCGAGAGCATGGCTTCGTGCGGGCCCGGCGGTCGCGTTCGTGCGGGAGATCTCCGGGAGGCCCTCACGTGCCCGGAAAGAAGTGTTCGGGGGAACCGGGCACAGGCGGAGGAGGACGGAAGCAGGAAAGCGAAGCTCGTAAAACAGTCTTTGTCGCCTTCGTGGAATCAGCGTTTATCCGCGTTCATCTGCGGTTCCTGAAGGAGGTGGAAGGCGGACGTACTCCGGAAAGCAAAGCTCCGGTGCAGGTTCTCTTCAAAGAGTTTCTTGAAGAGGCGGTTCAGGGGGGTGACGACGGGGTTCTTTGACAAGTCGAGAGCATGGCTTCGTGCGGGCCCGGCGGGCGCGTTCGTGCGGAAGATCTCCGGGAGGCCCTCACGTGCCCGGAAAGAAGCGCACGGGGGAACCGGGCACAGGCGGAGGAGGACTGAAGCAGGAAAGCGAAGCTCGTAGTGGGGTTTGGCTCTAGTGCTTCATGCCAATTGAACCTCCGGGTAGAGGCGACGGGTGGCAGCGGCAAGCGGAGTCTTCGGAGCTTGCCGATGGCGGACAGGCAAACCATCGGCAAGCTGCGCTTGCCGATGCCACCCACCCGGAAAGTCAATTGGCATGAAGCACTAGTACCGCGTTTCACAAGTACCGCGACTATGGTGGTAGATTGCCGCGCTCGGCGAGCCTCGTTCGCAATGACATAGGGCGCCCAAGTATGTCATTGCGAGGAGCTTCAGCGACGAAGCAATCTCTACTCTATCGTCTCACGACTTGCGAAATGACGTACTATTTCGATTCTTTGAAGTCCGTGTTAATCGGTGTTAGATCACGCGACGCTTCGCGTCGCCTGGCGCGGCGGTCAGACGGACTCGACTCCGAGCCAGGCCTGGAACCGCCGGCGGAAGAAGGGGCTCGTGAACATCAGGAGCAGGTAGGGCAGGTTGATGACGTAAACACACAGGCCGAAGATCAGCCCGCCCCAGACGGCTTGGATCAGAATCCCGTGCAGGCTCCCCGACATTGCCAGCATCATGCCGCCCACCAAGACGATGGTGCCGGCCACCGAAAACAGCAGGCTGCCCAGGACCAGCCACAGCAGGAAACGGACCGGGGCATAACGGCCCCGCGTCAGTCGGCGTGCGGCGGCCAGCGCGGCAACCAGAGCGGCTCCCAGCATAGCCAGCAGAGCCAGCATCGGGATCATATCTGGGGAAAACGCAAGGCTGTGGGACACGGCCGTGACAAGAACGGCCAGAACGATGGCCGCCCAACTCAGGAAAAGGCCCGCGAAGCTGCCCCGCCGGATGAGGGTGCCGGCGCCGAGCCACAGCAGGGCCATCCCCACCGCCAGTGACTGAACCACCAGTCCGAACTCATTGATGAACGCGGAGGGCAGTCGCCCAATCCTGGTGGTCGAAGTCCATAACACCGCGACGATCAGCACGGGGATGAGGATCAGCAATCCCTGGCGATTGCGGTTGATCCTCGGCAGGGCGATCGCCATCGCCAGCAGCAGCCACGGGCCCAGGCCGGGAACGTGCCAGTACCAGGGCCAGTAGAAGGTTGCCGGTGCGCTTTCCCGCGGCTCGGCCGCGTCGGTCGGGGCCGAGGCGGTGATTCGCAATTCGCCAAAGGTCGTGATCGGTACTCGCCACGAGTACGAGCAGACGCCGCCTCAGCCGTATTCGAATTGGCCGGACGCGACCTGCCGCCGGCCCTGGTGGATGGCGAACGCCGGCCGGTCGCCGCGCGAGCTTCGGTTGGCCGTCGACCCGCCGGTAGATCGAGGTGCGTAGGTCAACACGAGCAGGCGGCCCCGGCGGTTGGCCGTGACGACCGGTTCGAGAGAGCCATCGCCGGAGGCCGGCTCCTGTGACTCCGCCGTGGCGAGGGCATCCCGCCCTTGTTCTTCCGTGGCAAGGGCATCCTGCCCTTGTACCCGGGCGACGACCGGCACGTCGTTGCCTGCTGCAGCAAAGCCAGGATGGCCTCCCGACGCAAGAAACAATCCCAACGCCAACCAGACTGCCGCTCCCGAGAAGAGCCACGCGCGTGTGTATCCCATATCAAGCAATCCCGTTTCCCAACTCACTTTCGGGAGATCGCCACCTCCCGGCTCCCGTGTACTGTACCATATAACTCCCATGTGTCATAGGTCACTTTGATGGTGAAGATTTCTGCGTCGCCACCAAGTTCCAGATCATCTGGCACCCGCCACGAGTACCCGCAGGTGCCGTCTCAGCCGAAGGGCATCACGCCCTCGGCGACAATCTCGCCGTTGGCCCGACGGATGACCACTTTCGGGTCGAGGGATACGTCCGTGTGCAGTGAGCGATACGGCTGTCCCTCGACGAGCGTTTCTTGACACTGCTCCGACGTGTCTTGCAGTCGGCGAAACATGATGTCGAGGACCGGGTCCGTCAGGACGGCCATCACGCGGAGCTCTTCACCCGGTTTGATGCGACAATCCCGAGCCGGGCTGACGAACATCACCGCCGGTGGATTCGAGAAATCCAGCACGAAGGGCTGATCCGGACGAATGTGGATGCCGTACACCCATTGTCGGCCCACGATGTGCATTCGCCTGCCATCCGTGTGGTAGTTGTTGGAGATCGTCATGCGCAGCTTGCCGAACTCCAGGGTCAGGTACTCCGGCATGTAATCGTCAGCAGGCAGTTCGCACGTTTGGACCGGGGAATGGGCCAGCGAAAGCCGATAGTCGCGGGAAACCTCTCCCACCCCAACCGTCGTGTTTCGCGTGCGCAGCGAGCCGTGGATATTGACGCCTTCAATCGTCCGGGCGCCGGCGCCCACTTCGAAGACACCCAGTGGTTCCGTATAGGGCCGGACGGTCAGCTTATCCCCGGCGGGTGTCGCCGCGAACTGGTAGAACGTGCCGTCGATCTTGTGCAGGGCCATCAATCGGTTACTACCCATCCATCTGGGGCGCGATCTGCTGCCGGCGGGCATCAGATGCAGGGCGGTCCACGGGTGGTCGAACCAGCCCGCGGCGACCTGGTTGTGACCGAGCAGGACATCATACTTGCCGCCCGCGAGGCGAATCCGCCCCTGGCGGGCTTGGGTCGTGACAAAGGTGATCCCCTTGTCGCCCTCTTGCCAGAGAAGCAGACGTGGCATCATCTCCAGGAGCCGTTCGCCTTGGGAGCCGAAGGCAAGGGGGACCGCCAAGTTCTCAAAGCAGACCTGCGAGATCCCCGTATAGTTCAGTGTGGCCCCGGGCGCCGGATTCGCCCGGGCCGGCAGGACCTTGTCGTTGGTCAAGTCGCCGTCCTGGTTGCGATCGAAGTAGAGCCGGTCGTATCCTTGTCCCGTGCCTTTGGACTCATCGAGGGCCAGGCGATAGGTGGTGCGTGGAGCCGGTTCAGCCGTCCGGTCGGCGAAGCTCACCCGGCCGTAAAGAGGTTGCTGCGACGTGAATCTCGGATACACTCGGACATTCGGGTCGGGACTTGCGCCACAGATTGCCCGTTGCCCTTCCGCAAACTCCCGCGCCTGTTCGGTGAGGTCGAAGGCTGAGACTTCCTTGAGTTTGAACGTCCATTCCCCCGCGCCGGTCATCGTTCCGGCCTCGCCTAGTACTACAACGCTATCTTGTGGGACCGCAGTAGTCGTAAGTCATTATGAAACAATGAGATACGGGAATGTCACTTCGGCGCCTTAACGCCAATAAGGCTACGGGGTGACATTTT
>VGYL01000292.1 GCA_016872975.1 Planctomycetota bacterium | reverse complement strand
CCCCTGGACTTGCAGACCTTCCGCCAGATTGCGGACAAGATCACGATCTCCAACGAGGAGAAGCTCCTGGGAAAGGTCAATATCAACACAGCGCCGCGGGAAGTGCTGGTGGCGCTGTTCGGCGGCCCGGACCAGGGCGAGCAACCGGCCGATACGGTGATGGCCAACCGGTCGAGCCTGCTGTACGGTTTCCAGAGCATCGCCGAGCTGCTGGACCTGCCGTCGATGACCGTGGCGCGATTCAAAGCCGTGGCCGAGGGGCTCACCGTCCGCTCGGACGTGTTCACGATCCGCAGCTTCGCCACGGCCCAGACCAGCGGCGCGCGGCTGCAGACGGAATGGGTGGTGGACCGGAGCGAAACGCCGTGCGCGGTTCTGTACCAGTATCAGGGAGCAAACTATTGATGAGCAACAAAGGCGAAAAGACACCGCATGTTGTGATTGCCGCCGCGAAGGACGAGGCGTGCTTCGAGGCGGTCCAGGTGCGCAGGCAGGACCGCACGATCGAAGTCCTGTGGGCGAAGAGCCTGCCCGCCGGCGAAGGGTCGTGGACCGCGCTGGCGGGCGTCTGCGGCCTGACGAGCGGCCGCGAGGGACACGACAAGGCCCCGCGCCGCCACGCGGCCGCCGTGGTGGGGCTGGACTCGACCGCCGTGGCGTTCTATCGGGTGACCGCGCCGGCGGTGGAGCCGCAGGAGATGGCGTCGATCGTCCGGATGCAGGCCGAGGCGCTGCTGCCGCTGCCGCCGGACCAGATCGAGGTCGCCTGGCGCGCGACGCCGGCAACGAACGGCAACGTCGAGATCACGATCGCCGCCGCACGCCGGGAGTATCTGCACAAGTTTTCCGGCAGTGCCCACGATTTTCGACCCGACGCCATACTCTTGTCCTGCGAGGGAATGGCCAAGGCCTGGCACAGGCTGTTCTCCGCGCGGGAGCCGCGCGCCCTGCTGGTGAGCATCGGCCGGGAGAACACGCAAGTGTGCCTGGTCCAGGACGGACTGGTGACCCAAGCCGCGCTGCTGGCGATGGGCCGGAGCGATCTTGAGGAGGAGGGGCCGCGGCAGGCCGATTACGAATTGGAGAAGACGCTCGTGGTGAGTCCGGCGACCGAGGCTCGCGGTTGGCCGTCCGTCGAGCGGTTTGCCCAGGATATGCACACGGTCCGGGGGTCATTCGGCTGGGAGGAGTCCGCGTCCTGGCCGCTGTTCGTCCTGTCGGATGGCAGCGAGGCTCTGAGCCGCATCGTGGACGCGCTGAACGCGGCCGGCCTGCCGGTGCAGGTCAGCGTGCCCGAGCCGCGGAACCTGAAGATGCCCGCCGGCTTCGGGCCGCGGGAGATCTATGACTACCGTACGCCCCTGGGGCTGGCGCTGCTGGCCCTGGAGAAGCCGTCGGGGGCGCTCAATCTCTTCGAGCGGCTGGCCGAGCAGGAGGAGCAGAAGAAGGCGACCTCCGCCTGGCGCTCGGTGGTTCTGGCGGGGGCGGTCGCGGCGGCCGTATTGATCGCGCTGATCGTGACGGTGTATCTTACGGATACCGCCGCGGCCAAACGCTGGACGGAGTTGGCCGGCCGCCCGGATTTCGAGGCGGCCCGGCAGCACCAGGCCATGCTCAAGACGGTGGCCCGGCACCGGCCGGACCTGCTGGAGCTGCTCGCGACGATCAACGCCGGCAAGAACGACGGGATCGTGCTCGACAGTCTGCACTTCCGCAAGGGCCAGACCGTGGCGATTGCGGGCCAGGCCGGCAATACCGAGCAGATGTGGGCCTTCGAAAAGAACCTGCGGGCCCAGAAAGACGTGATCGACCCCCAGATCGAGAACCCGGCGCAGGACAGCAAGACCAAGAAGATCAAGTTCACGATCCGGTTCGGCTACAAGACGTTTTCGCGGAAGGACGCGGTCCTGTGATGAATCTGGAGTTCTGCAAAATGGGGAGTTGGGCCTATTATTCTTCTCGGAAATCCGCTTCCCGTCCCGGCCCGGGGGTCGCGCCGGGTCGGTTGGGGGCCGAGTTCGAAAGAAAGAAATCGGGAAGCGGATTTCCGAGAAGAATCCGCCGCCGGCCCCGCCGGCGCGGGTGTCCGCGAACGGGCCCCGGCTCGCTTCCCGATTTCTTTCTTTCTCAAGTAGGCCCCACTCCCCATTTTGCAGAACTCCAGATGAATGGAATATTCCAGCACCTTTAAGGGCAGACGATGGCGCGGAAATTGAACGAACGAGAGAAACGCATGCTCCAGATGGGCGCGATCGCGGTCGTGCTGATTGGGATCTTCGGGTACGGCACGAAGGCGATGGACCGCTGGAACCAGAGCCGGACCTCCCTGGCGGCGGCGAAGCGCAGGCTCAGCGAGGTGGAGACGGACCCGGCCAAGCTGGCCGGCCTGATCGCCCAGGTGCCGGTGTTCACGATGCCGGAGCCCGAGGAGAAACAGAAAACCCTGTTTCGGGAGAAGCTGTACGAGCAGTTGAAAAAGGCGGGCATCAATCCGGAGCCCCCGCAACCGATCCTCAGCAAGAAAATCAACATCGCCGGCACCGGTTACCGGGTGCTCAAGATCAAGTGCAAGGCCAAGTGCAAGCTCCCCCAGTTGCTGGACTTTCTGGCGGCCTTGAAGGAGAATCCGTACCTGGTGGGCGTGGAAGAGCTCCGGATGCAGTGTGACATGAAGGAACCGCCGGAAAGAAGGAAGGACAAGGACGTCGAGATCGATCTGACCGTGAGCACGTTCATCAAAGAGACCCTGAGCCGGCCCGGGGAGGCGAAAAGCGTCCAGTATGCCAAGCAGAGCAGCCGATAAGAAACGGGAACGAATCGTGTTCGGATTCACGGCCCTCGCCGTGCTGTTGGGCGCTTCGACCTTCGGCAAGGTGGCGGGCTTCTACCTCCAGCGCGGGCGCCTGCAGGGCGCGCTCCATGTGGCGCCGGGCGGGCAGGATCCGAATCGGCTCAAAGAATGCCTGGGCGACGCCCGGAAGGCCGCCGAGGCGCTCAAGCAGACGAACTTGTTTGTCAAGACGCCGCCGAAGGAGCATCCGGTCAAGCAGGTGGAGGGCATCCTCGGCGCCGAGGCGCTGATCGCCGGCAAATGGTACAAGACCGGGGACCAGATCGGCGACGCGAAGATCGTCACGATCGCGGCGACCCTGGTGGAGATCGAATGGGACGGCAAGAAGACGAGCTTTTCCCCGATGGCGGCCGTCGGCGGTGGGCCGTCGGCCCCGCCGGGAGCCAGGGACCCCAGGGCAGGCGCCGGTCCTCAGCCTCCCAAGCCGCCGGGAGCCACCGTCGTGAGAACCCCAGCGTCGGGCCCGGCCCAGGACGACCCCTTCGCGTGGGTGGGCGTCAAGCTGTCGCCGAACGCGCGGGCGAAATTGATGGAGATGTGGAACAATGCCTCGCCTGAGGAGAGAGAACGGGGCAAGCAGGAATGGAACCAGTTGTCCGATGAGCAGAAGCAGCAGTTCGTTGACAGGGCGGAACGGAACCTGTAACCGGAGTCTCGGACGGACGGCATGTGCGATAAGGAGTCAAGACAGCCATGATGATGGACTCGCGGAATAATCGAGCGGCGTCGCTCACAAAAATCCTGTTGGCGGCGGCGGTGTTGCTGGGGGCCCTGACGTTCCTGAAGATCGGGTCGTTCGTCAATGCCTCCCAGGCGATGATCCTGCCGGCGCAGATGGACGCGGACCGGGCGGACGCCAGCGAGGTCAAGAAGGCCCTGGCGCAGACCAAGGCGCGTGCCGAGGAGATCAAGAAGAAGAACCTCTTCGTCCCGGCCAGTGCCCGCCAGCATCCGGTCAGTGCGGTAACGGGCATTCTGGGCCAGGAAGCGCTGATTGGGGACAAATGGTACAAGGTGGGCGAGGCGGTGGGGGAGGCCCGGATCGTCGCCATCGAGCCGACCAAGGTGCGCATCGTCTGGGACGGACAGGAGAAGGAGTTCGCGCCGATTGGGGTCGTCAGCTCTGCCGGCGGCCCGGGGAGTCAGCCGCCGCCCAGCCTCAAGCCGGGCCCCGGCGCTCCGGCACGGGCCGTGATTACCGGCTCCCGCCCGGAGCCCAATCGGTCGTACGGGGGGCTTTCGGCGCAGGAAAAGGAGAAGAAGAAGCAGCAGCAGCAATGGATGAACGCGAATGAGGCCGAGAAGCAGCGGTTCCGCGACCAGATGGGTCAAAGATCCCGCGGGAAGAACCGCTAGTCCGTCCGGGAGGACAGGGTACCCCAATACCAGAAACACCGTTGGAGTTCCCAGGAAAGGTTGGCAGGATGAAACTCTCGAATACAGTGGTGTCGGTCATTATCATCGCGGCGGTGCTGGTTGGCGCCTATGCCTTGGGTCTGCTGATCCGCCAGGCCCGCCTGGGCCGCCTGGCGTCCGCGCCGTCCGCGACGGGCGATCCGTCCTTCGCGGGGGCCCAGGCCGCTCATGGGCCGGGGATGCCGCGAACCAAAGACACGCCCGAAGAACGGGCGAAGATCAAGGACGAAAGGGCAAAGATCCTCGAGACGACGGGCTCGTTGACCGAAGAGCAGAAGGCTAGGTTCCGGACGCAGGTGCACGAGCGTGTGGGCGGCCGGCGTGCCGGCACGGAGGTCTCTGCTCCCCAGCCTCCCCCGGGGCCGATGCGGCGGACGACAGTGCCCGGTCCATCCGAAGCCGGGGGGCCGCGCGAGGATGTCAACACCCCGGCATCGCCCAGCGTCAATGAGATCGGGCCGGGCTGAGACCCGGCTGGAGGAGATGGATTCCCGCCCGGTACACACGGCGTCGGAGGCCTCTCCCAACCGAGATAGAAAAGTGAGGTGAGAAAGTGGAACGGTCGAAGGTCATCCTGTGGGTCCTGGTCGCGCTGGCGGCCGGTGCGATCATCTGGTGGGTCGGTTTTCACGACTCCCAATCCTCGTTGCCTCTGGCGGCACAGACCCGGGTGGTCGCGGCGCGCGAGGACGCCCAACGGAAGGAAGCGCCGGGCTCCCGG
Source organism: Planctomycetota bacterium (assembly GCA_016872975.1). GTDB lineage: Bacteria > Planctomycetota > Phycisphaerae > Sedimentisphaerales > Anaerobacaceae > PLanc-01. Next base: position 2,743 of record VGYL01000292.1, on the reverse strand, counting down.
ACAAAATCCGCGGCCGCCAATCAGCCCAAGGATCCGAATCAGCCGGCCGGAGACGAGCCCAACAGGCCGGGACAGCCTACGGCATCGGAGAGAGCCGCCGGGGCCGATCCCAATGCCATGCGTCAGGCCGCCCGGATGGCCGCGGCGCGCGCCGCCGAGGCCCGGGCGGGGGACGCCAAGCCGCCGGAAGCCAAGCCGGATCAGGCCAAGGTCAAGGAGGACCCGAATGACCCGCTGGAGGCCGTCAACCTCAAAGACGTCGAGATGAAGAGCATCATCGAGAAGATCGCGCAATGGACCGGCAAGACGGTCATCCCCAGCGATCAGGCGATGACGCAGAAGATCACGATCTACGCGCCCGAGAAGCTGCCGCGCAGCAAGGCGCTGCTGAAGATCTACAGCGCGCTGCGCATGAAGGGCTTCACGCCCGAGGTGGTGGACGACACGATTTTCCTCAAACCGCTCGCGGAGGCCCGGCTGGGCGTTCATCCGACCATCGGGGCGGATCAACCGCTGGCGGCGGTCGAGAACCCCAGTCAGATCGTCCAGAAGTTCTTCAAGCTGACGAACTACTCCCCGTCCCAGATGGTGCAGATCATTCAGCCGCTGCTGGGCGACTACGGGCACGTCAGCGGCGACGAGTCCACCGGCACCCTGCTCGTGATCGACAGCGTGGGCAATCTGCTGCGGGTCCAGGGCATCATCGCGCAGTTCGATGTGCCCGACGCGGGGCGTTTGGTCACGGAGATCTTCGAGATTCGCCACGGCGACCCGGCGGAGTTCGTCCAGTTGCTCCGGATGCTCATGGGGGAATCGGCCGATAGCCGCGGGCGCGGCGGATACTCGCGCACCCGGCCTTCCTATTCCCCCATGTCCCGACCGGGTGGGCCTCCCGGCAGCGGCCCCGCGGGGCAGTCCAAGACGGCCACCTCCGTCATCGTCGGCGCGGGCGAGATGCCCTGGCTCCTGATCCCGTTGCCCAGACACAAGCAGATCATCGCCCGGGGCTCGGCGGATGATATCAAGCAGATCGGCCAGTGGATCGAGAAGCTGGACCGGGCCGATACGCCCGAGTCCGAGTGTGAGACGGTCCCGATCGTCTACGCCGATACCCGCGAGGTCGCCCAGCGCCTCCAGATGGCCCTGCAGAGTATGCCGGGCAGCCAGATCACGCCCAATGTTATGATCCAGCCGCTGGAACAGTCGCGCCAGATCATGATTTTCGGACGGCCCGACCTGCGGGCGATGGTCAAGAAGCTCATCGCCGAGGTGGATATGCCGGCCGGGCAGTTCCAGACGGAGGACTTCAACCTCAAACATGCGGACCCGGACCAGATCAAGGCGAACATCGAGGGCCTGTACGAGACGGAAGCGGGCAGCATGTCCAGCTACCGGTACGGGAGCTATCGCTTCCGGAACGTGCAGCCGAGCGAGACCGTGAAGGTCGTGGCCTATCCCACCATGGGCAAGGTGACGGTGATTGCCTCACCCGAGAACATGGAGAAGATCCGCAAGCAGATCCAGGAATGGGACGTGCCTCTGAACATCGAGCAGGTCAAGCCCCGGATCATCGAGCTGCAGAACTCGGACCCCGTCCGGATGGCCGAGTTGCTGACGAAGCTGTTCAGCGAGTCCAGCGACGACTCCAGCCGCTCGTTCATCCGCCTGCTCTTCTACGGCGACCAGATGGAACAGAAGAAGAAGATCATCGGGCCGCTCTACGGGCAGTTGACCTTCGAGGAGGTCCCCGGGACCAAGAAGATCATCGTTATCAGCAAGATCCCCGAGGCCTACACCATCATCGAGCAACTGATCTTCGATCTGGACCGCGAGAAAATGGCGGAAATCCCGAAGGTCGTGCAGGTGAAGTATGCCGACGTGGAGGACCTGGCGGAGCGCCTCAACGCGATGTTCAATGAGGCGGGCACCGTCGCCCCCATCCGCCGCACCGCCAGCGGCCTCGGCAACTACTCCATGGATCAGACTACCGGCGGCGGCTCCTCCTCCGGCGGCGGTGGACCCTCCGGGCAGGGACAGGGGGGGGCCGGCCAGGGGGGCGGCAGCAACCCCGGCGAATACACGCCGTGGTGGTCGCGCGGAGGCGGCGCCGGCCGCTTCGCGCCGAACGAGCGGCCGCTGAGCAATGTGATCGGACGCGTGCGCTTCATCCCGGATCCCCGCAGCAAATCGATCCTGGTCCTGTCGCCGCCGGAGTTCCACAACGATATCGAGTTGACAATCAGCAATCTGGATGTCCCGGGCATGCAGGTGATGGTCAAGGCCACGGTGGTGGAGGTCAACCACAGCGCGCTGACGTCTCTGGGCCTGCAGTTGGCCACGAATCCGGCGGCCTTCGGCAACCTGGAGGAGAACGCCGTCACGGCCTTGGGCTCCCTGGCGAGCCTCTCGGCGGGCGGGACGGCCACCCCCGCGAACAACGCGTTCGGTGCCACCGGCACCGGCACGATCATTGGCGCCCAGACGAATGTCTACGGTCTGATCGACTTCCTGGTCAAACACGTCAACGCCAAGATCCTCAACGAGCAGACCCTGTGGACCAAGGACAACGAAGAGGCCAGTTTCTTCAAGGGCAGCCGGGTGGCGTTCCTGGGAGGCACCTCGATGACCGCCACCGGGATGTCGCAATCGAGCATCCAGTTCGAAAAAGTGGGCATGACGCTGGCCGTGCGGCCGAGCATCACGCCCGAAAAGAACGTGGACATGATCGTCCGTGACAGCGAAA
>VGYL01000291.1 GCA_016872975.1 Planctomycetota bacterium | reverse complement strand
TGAGCCCTTCAAAGCACAGGGAAAACGGGTACTGCGAGACGAGGGCGAACAGGGCCAGGCGCGTCAGGTAGCGGCGCGGGCTCCGCGTCCGCCGCATGCCCGCCACGAGCAGGGCCGCGAAGAGCGGAAACGCGCCGCGCCCGAGGGCCCGCCACAAGTCGGGCTCGGGGCTGAACGCCCACGCAACGTGGTCGATCGTCATGAGCACCATGGCGACGACTTTGATCGGGTCGTTGGCCGGCAGCCAGTCAGAGCCGGAGATGCTGCGTTGCGTGGTTGGGATCGGTACGTCGAAATGATCGTCCATGGTCGGGCCCCGCTCCGCCTCCGTTCACTTGGCCATCAGCCAAGCTGTCTCTGCACGGCCGCCCGGATCTGGTGCTGCGTGGCCTCGATGCTGCCGCGGGCGTCGACGACGGCGAAGCCGGGGCGCTGGTCGGCCAGCTTCAGGAATCCCTCACGGACCCGGCCGTGATAGCCGTCTCCCTTTCGTTCCATCCGGTCCAGGTCGCGTTTGAGCCGCCCGGCCGCGGTTTCCAGATCGATGTCGAGAATGATCGTCAGGTCCGGCCAGACCCGTTCCAGCGCAGCTTGGGCGATCTCGATCACGTTCTCCATGCCGAACCCGCCGGCATAGCCCTGATAAGCACAGGTGCTCGACAGCCAGCGGTCCAGGACCACGCACTGGCCCTCGCGCAGGGCCGGCTGGATCTTCTCCGTCCAAAGCTGCACGCGGGCGGCCATGTACAGCAGCACCTCCGCGGGTGTGGTCATGGCCTCGTGGGCCGGACTCAGCAGAATCTCGCGGATCTTCTCGCCGATGACCGTCGTGCCCGGATCGCGGAACCCGACCGCGGGAACCCCCTGGCTCTGCAGCCAGTCCATCAGCATCCGCGCCTGGCTGCTCTTGCCGCACCCATCCGGCCCATCCAGCACTACAAACCGACCTTTGACATTGATGATGGATGATTGATGATTGATGATTGTCTTCTCCTGATTAACCGGCGTGTCTCTACTTTGCCTCTTACCCGTGTTTCTTTTCCATGACCCGTTCAAAGGCTATACAGGAATTTTGGCCACAGAGGACACAGAGGTCACAGAGAAGAGCCCAAGCCAGAGGGCAAGAAGTCCAGAAGGTCGGAGGGTCGAGCATTCTCCCCCTTATCTTCTCACCTTCTGATCTTCTCTTCTCTGTACTACAAAGCCGGCACATCTTGCTTTTTCAGCAAGCATTTTCGGCGAGCATGCCGTAACTCTCACGAACCAAAGGAATTATGTCTCGCGCGGAGACGCCGGGACGCAGAGGTCCAAATCGGTTCTACCTTGCTCTTCTCTGCGCCTCCGCGTCTCTGCGCGAAAACGGTTTGGTTGCGACCGAAGGCCGCGGTGGGTTCTCTGTGACCTCTGTGGCTTCCTTTCTCAGCCTTCTACCGGGTCGTTGTTTCTTTTCGCCTGCTCTGCGGCCTCCAGCAGGAGGCGCGCCAACATGTTGTCAACGCCAAGTTCTCCCGCCCATCGGCGCAGGTACTCCAAGTCCAGGTCGTCCCCTTGGGCAAGGGCCACGCCCAGAGCGTCCGCATACTGTACCTCGGAGGCGCGTCCTTTCATCCACTCGAGCTTGCTGAGAATCGTATCTTCCGGCGACGCGACCCAAAGTCTCCGGCCCAGGACGTCCATCTGCTGGCGGCGCTGGAACTCCTGCCGGCTGAAGGGCCGCTCTTTGCGAAAGATGAGGTCGGCCTTCCAGCCGCCGGCAAGATCAATGATATTGAACATGGTCCGACGGTGCCACGCCTCGAAGGCGGCCTCCCGGCTGACGTAATAGCCCCGCTCCAGGAGACCGAGGAAAGACTCGAGTTGCTTCGAGGTCGGATCGATCACGAGATCTGCGTCCTGGGTCGCGCGAGGATGGCCATGAAAACTGCTCCCGAGAGAACCCGCCACCATATATGGGACCCCGGCCTCGTCCAGAAGCCCGATGACTTGCGCCAGAAACTCCCGTTGGGTGGTCATGGTGTTGTGGGGCCTTTTCCGTACGCTTTGCGGAACAAGTCGTCTCCAATCATCAACCGGATGACTTCCCGCTCGACGGTCCGGTCATCCCGGCACGGGTGGCGATGACGCACCCCGGCGGCCACGAAAGCGCGCAGATTATCGCTGAGCTCGAAGGTCATGGCGGCCCGGCCGCTGAGGCCCAGGCGGCGCAGGATCTCGATCTGCTTGTGAAAGGCCTCGGGCGTCGTATCTCTCGGTATACTTTCGACGTTGCTCACGAGCGGCTCCCGGTCCGCAGGGGTTTGCTGGTCACGGTGACCGTGCTTTCCCCGGCCAGCGGCTCGAAGTACAGCAGGAACTGGGCCCGGGCGAACCGGATCCCCAGCATCTGCTCGAACTCATCGGCCTGGACGACCGACGTAGCGGAGAACGCGTAGATCTGGCCCGCCGCCAGGGAGCGGGTTTCGACGATCTTGCCGGTCCGCCTTTCGACCAGGTAGGCGGTCCCCGGCTCGGGGGCCTTCCACTCGATCAGCATGCCGCCGCCGACCAGCCCGGGCTCGTCCGGCAGGCGGGAATCCGCGGCCAGTTCCGTCGCGGCGCAACCGCCGGTCACCAGAACCACACTCCACAGACCTGCCACGGCCACCCAGGCCACAATCCGCAAATGACTCATCCTTTTCATCAACGATCCTCCTTAATATATGGTCGTTTTCTGTTCCCAATTGGAGTTCCGCAAAATGGAAGTTGGGCCTACTTGAGAAAGAAAGAAATCGGGAAGCGGATGTGTCCGGCGCCGGTCCCGTTCGAGGGCTCCGGTCGCCAACATGCCGGATTCTTCTCGGAAATCCGCTTCCCGATTTCTTTCTTTCGCCGCTTGGCCCCGAAGCCAGCCTTGGGCAGCCGCCGGGCCGGATCAGGAAGCGGATTTCCGAGAAGAATGATAGGCCCAACTTCCATTTTGCAGAACTCCAATTCCTGACTGGACTTTCTCACTTCGCCAGCGCAAAATTCTCGTCGCCCACGATGTGCCGCATCTTGCGGCAAAATTCCACATCCGGATTGACCGCCAACGTCCGGTCCGCGGCAGCATACACCTTGCCCTTGTCCGTGGCAATGACGATCGACAGCGGCCGGCTGCCCTTGTGAAACTGGCAGAGGCTGCGGATCTGCATCACCTTTTCCTTCGTGACCTCCCGCGCGTCCAGTCGAATGCGGACCCCCTTGGCCAGCTTCTCCCGCGCCTTGTCGATCGGGATCATCTCGGAGGCGATGATGTTCGGCCGTTCCCGACGGTAGTCGGCCTTACCTTTGACGAAGACCACGGTGTCCTCGACCAGCAGGGGGGCGAGCTCGGCGAGCGTCTCCGGGAACAGGACGACCTCGATCTGGCCCTGGAGGTCCTCCAGCACGAAGACCGCCATCTTGGAGCCGGCGTTGCGGCCGGTCTTGGTCAGGTTGTACCGGATCTTGGTGATCATCCCACCGACGGTGACGATCTTTTCGCTGTTGCCGTTGCCATTGCCATTGCCATTGCCCTGGCCGCTGCTCTGCGCCAGTTGCGCGGTGTTCGTGGTCGAATAGTCGTTGATCGCTTCGGCGTGCTGGCTGAGCGGGTTGTTCGTGACATAGAAGCCCAGGACCTGCTTCTCGAACGTGAGCATCTGCATTTCCGGCCAGGGCGGCAGGTTGGGAAGCTGCTTGTGGTCCTGGGTGTAGTCCGTCTCCGCCGTCATCTGCCCGAAGAAGTTCATCTGGCCGCGGACCTTGTCCGACTGGAGACTGGCGCCGACTTCCATCGCCTTCTCCAGGGCCGCCGTCATCTGGTTGCGGTTGCCGCCCAGCCGGTCGAAGGCCCCGCCTTTGATCAGGGCCTCGATCACCTGCTTGTTGACCGCCCGCGAGTCCACGTTCTCGCAGAAGTGAAACAGGCTGCGGAACCGCTCGACCCGGTTGCGGGCCGCGATCATATGCTCGACCGCCTTTTCGCCCACGCCCTTGACCGCCGCCAGCCCGAAGCGGATCACGCCCTTATCCCCCTGGCCGGTCTCCCGGTACAGCGGCGTGAAATCGACGTCGCTGTCGTTGATGTCCGGCGCCATCACCTGGATCCCCATCCCCTGGCACTCGGCGATGTACTCGACGATCTTCTCCGTATCGCCCATTTCGAAGGTCAGCAGGGCCGCCATGAACTCGACCGGCCAGTGCGCCTTCATATAGGCGGTCTGATACGCGATGAACGCGTACCGCGTCGAGTGACTCTTGTTGAAGCCGTACCCCGCGAACCGCTCGATCAACTCGAAGATCTGCTCCGCCTCCTCCTTGCTCAAGCCCTTGTTGACGCAGCCGCCCAGGAACCGCTCTTTCTCCTTCTGAATAATGCTGGCCTTCTTCTTGCTGATGGCCTTGATTAGCGTATAGGCGTCGCGCAGCGGAATGTCACCCATGCGGTTACATATCCGCATAACTTGCTCTTGATAACACATAATTCCGAAGGTCTCTTGCAGGACCTCGGTCATGATCGGGTGGGGGAGGGACCACTTGGCGCCGTGCTTGCGGCCGATGTAGTCGGGGATCAGGATCATCGGGCCGGGACGGTACAGGGCGTTGGCGGCGATCAGGTCCTCGACGCGGTCCGGCCGCATCTTCATCAGCAGGTCCTGCATGCCGCCGGATTCGAACTGGAACACGCCCTTGGTCTTGCCGTCCCCGAAGATCTTGAACGTCTTGGCGTCGTCCAGCGGGAGCTTCTCCAGGTCGAAGTCCACGCCGTGCTTGTGCTTGACCAACTGGCGGGCACGCTCCAGGACGCTGAGCGTCTTGAGGCCCAAAAAGTCCATCTTGAGCAGGCCCACCTTCTCCACCATGGGCCCTTCGAACTGGGTGATGATGTCCTCGGTGCCCGGGGCTTTGTAGAGCGGCACGAAGTTCGTCAGCGGCTCATCCGCGATGACCACGCCCGCCGCGTGCACCGAGGCATGGCGGGTGAGCCCTTCGAGCTTGCGGCCGATGTCGATCGCCTTGCGGGTCTGCTCATCTTCATCGTAGGCTTTCTTCAGCTCCGGCTCGGTCTCCAGGGCTTTGTCGAGCGTCATGTCGAGCGAGAAGGGCACCAGCTTGGCGAGCCGGTTCGCCTCCGCCAGCGGCACGCCCAGCACCCGGCAGATATCCCGGATGACGGCCTTGGCCTTCATCGTCCCGAAGGTGATGATCTGGGCGACCTGGCCGTACTTCTTCCGCACGTAGTCGATGACTTCCTGCCGGTGGGCCTGGCAGATGTCGATATCGATATCGGGCATCTCGTTGCGGGCCGGGTCCATGAACCGCTCGAACAGCAGGTCGTACCGCAGCGGGTCCACGTCGCACAGGCCCAGGCAATAGCCGACGAGCGTGCCGACGCCGCTGCCCCTGGCCCCCAGCGGGATGTGCCGCTCCCGGGCGTAGTTGCAGAAGTCCCAGACGATCAGGAAGTAGCTGGAGAAGCCTTTCGACTGGATCACGCCCAGCTCGCGGTCGAGCCGCTCCTTGATCTGGGGCGTCATCTCGCCGTAGCGTTCCTGGATGCCCGCCAGGCACAACCGGGCGAGATAATCCTCCGGCGTCGAGTTATCCGGCGGCCGGTAGCGCGGCGCGTGCTGCGTTTTGAGGTCCAGCTCGACGTGGCAGCGCTCGGCAAGGGCAACCGTGTTGTCACAGGCCTGCGGTGCTTCCGGAAAGAGCTGGCGCATCTCGGCGTCGCTCTTGAGATACACGTCCGGCGGATAGATCATGCGGTCCGGGTCGGTCGCGAGCTTGCCCGTGCTGATCGCGCACAGGGCATTGTGCGCCTCGTGGTCGTCCGGGGCCAGAAAGTGCACGTCGTTCGTCGCGATCAGCCCGACGCCCAGCTCGTTCGCCAGGTCGATCAGGGCCGCGGTGGGGTCCGGGCCATCGCCCTGGTGACGCTGAATCTCGATGAAGAACCGCTCGGGCCCGAAGATCTTGAGGTAACTCTCCGCCGCCTGCCGCGCCGCCTTCAGGTCCCCGTTCGCCGCGGCCGCCGTGACCTCCCCCTTGAGGCACGCCGTAGCGCAGATGATTCCTTCGTGGCAGTCCGCCAGAACCTCCTTGTCGATGCGGGGCCGATAGTAGAATCCGTCGATATAGCCGGTGCTGGCCAGCTTCAGCAGGTTCCGGTAGCCGGCATTGTTCTCCGCCAGCAGCACCAGGTGATACGCGGCATCCGAGATGGACGTCTTCGTCCGGTCGAACCGGCTGCCCGGCGCGATGTAGGCCTCGATGCCGAGGATCGGCTTGATCTCCGCGGCCCTGGCCTTCGTGTAGAACTCGACCGCCCCGAACATGTTGCCATGATCGGTCACCGCGACCGCATCCATGCCCAGCTTCTTGCACCGCTCGAAGAGCCCCTCAAACGTGACGGCCCCATCCAGCAGCGAGTACTGGCTGTGCAGATGAAGATGGATGAACCCTTTACTTGGCATAGACTCTCAAGTCCCTCGCCCCACAGTCTTCCTTGGTCTCTCGGGCCGACGTCGCGTCTCGATGGCCCGTTGCGTTGTCACGATCTCCTGTCGAAGTCGATTCTCCCGACACCGTCGGGAGTTTTGCCTTGGCTTCGGACCTGGCAGACGGTGTCTGCCAAATCTCCCAGTATGTAGGGTGGGGCTTGCCCCACCAAGAACCACGTCGCCAGACGAACCGGTGGGGCAAGCCCCACCCTACCATTCCGGTCTTTGCGCCTCCGCATCTCCGCGCGAGTGACTCTCGCTTGCGGCCAAATGCCGGGCGGAGGGCTCGATTCGCTCGACAGTGTTGAGCAAATGACCCGGGCCTCGAATTGCGCAGACGGTGTCTGCGCAATCTCCCAACCCAAATAGAAGGCCCGCATCTGTTCCAGGTTCCTCTTTGAGAATCCACGGCCGTGCTTGGCGGTCAGGTCTTGGGATAGCCGCTTGACCACTAACTCCCCGTATCCAGCACGTTTTCGTCCCCGCTGCTCGTGCTCCACGATTCGTCGTCCGATCTGCCAGCACGTGGACGTCAGCACGGCGTTGACGGACCTGACGGCCGTGCGGCGGGCCTGCTCCAGAAGGCCGGAGGTGTCCGTCAGAAGCCGGTCGTACCGATCCCGTAGATGTGTAAGTCCTTTACTGGGCATAACTTGCAAAATCCTTAGGTAGCCCTTCGAGCGGCACTATGATAGACTCTGGAGGGGGCTGTGTCAAGAGTGTTCCGTTTACCCATACCGGACGGCGGATGCATTGTGATCTTGATCGTACCTTGGGCGTCATCTATCATAGTGTGCGAGGATCGCAAGATGGGTACGTACCAGTATCAGTACAAATATGGAGATCGGCCGCTGGAGGGCTACACCATCCAGCGTGCGGCAGGGCAGGGAGAGGTTTGTGACATTTTCTCGTTTTTTTGCATTTTTTCTGTTGACAAGTCCGGCCGGGACGCGATAATCCCGACTTGGCAGCTTAGCGATTGTGCAACTCAGCAACTCAGCGCGGGTCCGTGTGCGACGGGCGGTCTTGCCAGGTCGCGGAGGCTAAGAGCGGCTGACAGAATGGGCTTGGATATGTCATTGCGAGGAGCGCAGCGACGAAGCAATCTCAATCTCACGGGTAGGAGATTGCCACGCTTCGCTCGCAATGACATAGACGTAGTCTTCATTCTGTTGGATGCTCCTAGTTCTACTGTAACCGTTTTATCCCGAGCCGCCGGGGTGAAGACGCGGCGGGAAGCGGCCGGTGCGCGCGTGCCAATGGTAAATCCGGGTTTGTTCGTTGCGGAGGAGCACGTCGCTGAC
>VGYL01000290.1 GCA_016872975.1 Planctomycetota bacterium | reverse complement strand
ATCTCCCACGGAACCGTCTTGTCATATTGGCCCAGCAGGTGCAGGGCGGAGCTGTAGACCAGGCCGCACCATTGCACCGGCAGGCCGAGCCACACCGGTGCTTGCCAGTTCGTCGCGCCGAGCACCGCGATCGTGGCATAGGGGCCGATCTCGCCGGCGGTGGGGTTGACCAGGTACACAAAGGGCACGCCCGTCCAGGCCCAGTAGCGGGCCTGTTCCAGGTGCTCCTCTTTGCCCGAGAGGATGTAGCCCAGTGTGTACGCCTTGACCAGGTGGGCGGAGGCCAGGATGTCCGGCGTGTGCAGCGGGACCTCCCAGGTCTGCGCCCCGCGCGGCACCGTGTTCGCGTAGAGCGCGGTCTGCCGGTCGAGCAGTGCCAGACCCTGCTGGACCAACTGCGGGTCGGCGGACATCGTCGCCGCCTCCAGGACGCGGACCACATCGACGCCGGCCAGGCCGTTGGCGTGTTGGGCGAAGTGGGTCTTGCCGTAATCGACCTTGCCCGGCCGATAGAGCTTGATGCCCCTTGCATCGAACTGCTTCAGCAGGTTCCGTGCCTCGGCCTTTCGCTGTTCGACATAGGCAGGGAGGTCTCCGAAGATAAATGGCGCGGTGGGCGTGCGCGTGTGGGAGACCGCGCTACTGTACGGCTGGCCCGGCGGCAGGCGCGTGAGACCCAGATCGCGTCCTTTCCGGAGCCGGTCCGCGAGGTTTCGGTCCTGCACCTGATGGGCCAGCCAGTCCATGTACATGACGGCATCCGCCGCCGGACCCGCTTTGAAGCTGTCGCCCCAGACCGCGTGGCGGAAACGGCCGTCCTCGTTGATCGCGGAATCGAGCCAGCCGTGGGCCAGCAAGGTAACGGCCGCGTCGAATCCGCCTTTGAGCGCGGGAACATCGGGTAGTGCATGCAGTTGCACATACTTTTGCACGGCGGGCACCACGCTCGCGCCGCGGCCACCAACGATCGCGGTGCACAGCCGCAACGGCTGGTTCGCTTTGAGCACAAAGGGCGTGTGGGCGGTCAACTGGTTCTCGATGCGCCCGGCTCCGACCGCCGGCGCGGTCAGGGCCAGCACGTGGGCCCCGGAGTGGAAGATCCGGTCGGGCGAGTCGAAGACCGGCGCGACCAGCTCCGTGGGCTCCCAGATCAGGCCGAGGTAGCGGCCCTCATGGGCGATGGCCATCAGCGGGAACGTGACCTTGATCGGGTCGGGCACCCGCCGAACGTTCTCGGGCGTCGTCAGATCGGCCTCGCTGCTGCTGGGCTCATCGTCGAGATACTCCAGGCCCGCGAAAAGACCCTGGGTCTTGCGCTCCCCGAACGTCCCCAGACCGGGAAACAGCGTCAACCACGGCAGGTGAACGACCTTGCGATCCCGATCGACGACAAACTCCATCTCCACAAACAGCACGCCCGTCGGCGTCGCCCGTGTCGCGGGCATCCCACCCGCGCCGCGAAGGCCGGACGCCTCCGACACGCGCCGGGTCATCTGCCATTGCCCGCTTTCGCCATCCCTCAGAACCGCCCGGGAGAGGATCGCGCCGTCGGGGCGCTGCTCGCTGGTGGATTCTGCTTCCTTCAGAGAGAGCCATTGCGGCTGGTCGTTGAGGATCACGCCGATCAGGTCCGCCCCGTACCCGGCGGCCATCTCAGTGCCCGCGACCTTGACCACGAAGTTGCCCCACCTGCCTCGGCGGTGCTCCAGCGTCAGTTCGCCGGAGGTCGCGGACAGCGGCTCGGCGGTGGTGCTGCCGGCTCGGTGGGGTCGCTCGAACGGCGGCGGCGGAATCGGGGCCAATGCCTCGACCGCGATGGAGCCGACGACGATGTGCCCTTCGCTCGTCGCGGGGTCCAGTCGCAACCGCGTCCCGGGCCCGGGGGCTTCCACGATCAGCAGCGCGTAATCGTGCCACTGGCCGTCGCTCTGGACCGCGAACCGCACGGAGCGGCCGGCTTGAAAAGTCCGGCCGTAGAACAGCTCCCCGCCCCCACCGGCGTCCGATTTCATTCGCACCTTCACGCGGATCATCCCCTCGGACGGCAGGTCCACCGCCGGCCCCTCGATCCAGGGGTCGTTGCCGGTCGATGCGAAGGCGAGCCCCTCCGTTGTGACGGTCAGACCCTTCACGTGGTGATTGCCCTGCCAGCCCTGCGTGCCCTGGGCGAAATCCCACGTCATAACCGTCTTGCCCCACGTGCACGCAGGAAGGGCCGCCGTGAGAGCAAGCAGGACAGCCGCCGACCGGGAAATGCTGGGCGTGGTTGCGGGTCTGATGTTCGTGATTTCGGCCATGAGAAACCTCCGACCTCTGCGAATGTTTGTGGCGGCACGTCGCGGGTAGTATAATGGCCGTTATGGGCGTGGAACAAGAGATTAAGGACAAGGCGCGAGAGCTTGGTTTCGATGCGGCGGGCATCACGGACGTTGCGCCGATCGGGTCGGAGCACGTCCAGCGCTTCGAAGCGTGGCGGCAAGCAGGTTGTGCCGGCCGGATGGAGTACATGCACCGCCATCTCGAGAAGCGCTATGACCCGGCCCAACTCCGAAGAGGCGCCCGCTCGGTGATCGTCGTCGCGCTCAACTACAAGCCTCAATCCGCAATCCGCAATTCACCTCAGACGGTGTGTGAAAAGCCGGTTCCACGTGGCATGGGCTTCCAGCCCATGGATCATCGGCAGGATGCCGATGCCACGAAACCCCACGGACAGGATGCCCGTGCCACTTCTCACACACCCTCTCAGGGTCCGGTCGGCCGGGTGGCCATGTACGCCCAGTACGAGGACTACCACTTGTTCCTCAAGGATCTGCTGCGGGAATTGGCGGGCTTCATCTGCATGAAGACCGGCCGTCAGGACCGGTTCAAGATCTGCGTGGACTCGGCGCCGGTGGCGGAGAAGGCCCTGGCCGTCCGGGCGGGGCTGGGCTGCATCGGCAAGAACCACCTGCTCATCCACCCGCAGCTCGGCCCGCAGATCCTGCTCGGGGAATTGCTGACCAGTGTGCCCCTGGAGCCGGATCGGCCCGCGGAGGGCGCCTGTCACGACTGCAATCGCTGCATCGAAGCCTGTCCGACCGGCGCCCTGCGGCCCGACGGCTTGCTCGATGCCACCCGGTGCCTCAGCTATCGGACGCAGGAACAATGGAATACTGGAATGATGGAATGTTGGAATGATGGGGTAGAGGCGACCCAACATTCCACGATTCCATCATTCCAGTATTCCCATTCTTCCGACTGGCTCTTCGGCTGCGATGAATGCCTGCGCGCCTGCCCGTATTATGAGAAGGCCCCCGCCTGCGCCAACCGGCGGTTCCGCTTCTACCCCGAGCGGGCCAAGCTGAATCTGCACGAGTTGCTGGACTGGACGCCGGAGATCTTCGAGACCCGATTGCGCGATTCACCCATCCGCAGACTGGGCCTGGAAGGACTCCAACGCAACGCGAGAAGATGCCTGAGGACGACAAAGAAAACAACGATCCGCTAAAAGGCTAGTACCGCATTTCGCAAATCCTGAGACTATAGGGTGGAGATTGCTTCGTCGCTGAAGCTCCTCGCAATGACATACCTGGGCGCCCGATGTCATTGCGAGCGAGGCTCGCCGAGCGCGGCAATCTACCACCATAGTCGCGGTACTTGTGAAATGCGGTACTAGAATCGTCAGCCTCGACCGGCGTGACGCTATCGAATACGGGGTGGCGGAATCGCTTTCAGCCTTTTACCGGGCCGTTGATTCAGCCGCCCTTTATCTGCAGCACAAGCCCGACAGAGCGCGAGCGGTAGGGTGGGCTCGGCCCACCATTCTTCTGCAACCCGGAGGAGCAGAATCTGGTCAACCGTCCGTACGCATTGTCACAGGCGAGGGAATCGGTGGGCGGAGCCCACCCTACCGCTGACGCCCGGCGCGAAGGTGAGAAAACAAGGCCAAGAACGCCCGGCCCTCCGACTTTTTGAGCTTCCTACCTTCTTGCCCTCTCACCTGCGCTCTTCTCTGGGACCTCTGTGTCCTCTGTGGCCAAGACTCCTGCTTGGCCTTGGAGCGGATCATCGAAAAAAGAACAGTTGACGCTGTGTGTCAATTCGATCGCAAATAAGACTACCACAGATAGCATCCTGCCTGCGTGGGCCACGTCGAACTCGGACTCGGCTATGGCGCGAGGAAGATGTCGGTGTCGCAGGAGGGGAGTTCACAGCCGCGGACTTCGGTGTCGCAGGACATGTCCTGCAGGACGTAGATATCGTCCTGCGAAAGGCTGGTGTGCCTTCTGCGGGTAAACTCCACGGAGCCGTCATACAGCAGGGCGTTCTGGCCGCGACTGCGGTGATTCCTGCTGTTGGCCGCCATCAGCGTTTCGCCCAACCGGAGGCTTACGCGCGCGGACAGGTCCGCAGGCAGCCCCTCGGACAGCGGATTGCGATCCGCCATGAGCACCTTCTTCTGCGTCAGGCCGCGGTTGCGCGAGGCCGGGCAGGCGATGGGCACGCTATAGTGGATGTAAATCCGGCTGGGGAAATCACTGAAGTTCTGAGCTATGAAACCGTCGTAGCTGACTTGGTGCGGCTCGGACCGTCCGGGACACAGGAACCGGCTCGGCTCCACGTAGCCGTCCCGGACGAGCAGCCAGACCTGCCGCGTGTTGGAGTGGTTCTCCTGCCCCTGGTAGCCCACTTTCCACCAGGGCGCCCCCGGCGTCATGGGCACCGCCGGCAGAAGGCCGTCGTGGTCGGCCGCGTAATGGCGATAGCCTTCATAAATGCCGGCCAACTGGTTTCCGCACCGCGATTGTGCCTGCCTCTGCCGCATGAAGCCGACGCTGGGGAACAGGATGCTGACGAAAAGGAAGATGGCCGCCGCGGCAGTGATAACCTCACCCCAGTTGCGCCACAGCGGGATCTTGATGGTGCGGGGGCTCGACCGTTCCACTGCCAGTAACTCTTCCAGGCGGTTCAGGGCGGAGCCTTGCTGGGCGGCCTCGCTCAGACGCGAAAAAAGACGCTCGGTCAGCTCCTCGGGGCACGGATCCAAGCCCTCCATACTGTCCAAAGGCGAGACAGTGTCTTGGAACATCTGGTGAAGCTCAATCGCCTCCTCATGCCACGAGAGGAGCTTGTCGGCTTCTCTGGACTCGCGCTGGGATGTCAGGCCCAGCGCGTGATCGAACAGCAGTTGCTTCTGTCGGTCGCTCAGCGGCGTCATTTGACCTCTTTGCTCCCCACGGCTGCCTTCCAGTCCTTGGCGAAACGGGCCACGGCCGTGTGTAACCTGCTCTTGACGGTCCCGATCGGTATACTGAGGATGTCCGCCATTTGTTTGTAAGAAAATCTGTTGAAGTAGGCCAGGACCAGGATCTCCCGCAGATTCTCCGGCATGCCGGCGATGACCTCGCTGACCCGGGCCGCCGTCTCATTGCGCTCGACTTCGTCGTAAGGTACGGCGTTATCGGAACTTAGAGCATTGAGCATTTCGTCGAACGACATGTCCTCGGACTCGGAAATCGTCCCGATGGGCACGGCGTTGGTCCGCTGGGCCTTGCGCAGAGCATCTTTTGCCTTATTGGCGGCGATGGTGAACAACCAGGGGCGCAGGGGCCGGTTCAGATCGAAGCTCTCCCGGCTGGTAAATAGCTGAAGGAACGTCTCCTGGAACACGTCGTCGACGAGATCCGATTGACTGAGAAACTGCTTGAGAAACGCGTAAAGACTGTTCTTGTATCGATTTACGATCTCGCGGAACGCCGCTTCATCGCCCTCGACATAGCGTTGCATCAGTTCCGCATCGGTCAGCTTTTCGTATGGACGCTTCATGATTCTCTCTTCTAAACCAGCCTTCATTATACGACCTCTCCTCAAAAATAGAAATCCCTATCGAAGCAATCGAGAGAAATCGAAGCTCCGCGGCGCCGGGCTCGAATCACCCCTTCAACCTGCGGCGCCGGACAACGATTCTGACGCGTCCTTCAACGCGGTCACTGCTACTACTGGCTGGGACGTTCGCCCAGAGCCATCCAATGCCTGCGTTTTCGCAGGCTTTTGCTCCCAGGCGGCCGATTCCTGTCCGGCACTCGTGCTCATCGATCTCCTGTCACAGAGCCACCCTGACGATGCCCCGCCCTGTGCCTGTCCTTTATTCTTATAGAACTGGCTGGACCGCCCCCGCGTACACGCGTATGATAGGCAAATCGTAATTCACGGTTGGTGGTTTTTCCTTGGTAGGGGAGCACGCATGCGCCAGTACCTTTTGCTCGCTGTCCTGTGCACGCTGATCTGTTCCGCAAGTGTCTATGCAGACGAGGTTTACTTCAAGAATGGCGACCGTCTCACCGGCCAGATCGTCCGGTTGACGGACGGCAAGCTGGTTCTCAAGTCCAAGGTCGCCGGTGAGGTCACCGTCAGCCTGTCGGACATCCGGACGTTCAGCAGCGACGCTCCGGTCGAGGTCCATCTCAAGGACGGGACCGTGCTGCACCAGCCGGTCGCCGCGGCCGAGCCGAACGAGTTCGCCCTCAAGACCGCCAAGCCCCTGCAGCCGCAAGCCTTGCCCCTGGCCGACGTCGTGGCGATCAACCCGCCGCCGGCAGCCAAACCCCGGTGGACCGGCAGCGTCTCGGGGGCCGTGGGCCTGACGACCGGCAACACGAAGGCCAACTCGTTCACCGGCAGCGTCAGTCTGGCCCGACGGACGGAGCAGGACCGAACCACCGCCGGGGCCGATATCGCCAAGAGCCACCAGACGGACCGGGATACCGGCGTCGGCCGGACCACGGAAGACTGGTGGCGGCTCCGGGGACAGTACGACTACTTCTTCACGAAGACGTTCTTTGTCTTTGCCAACGGACGCTACGAGATGGATGATATCGCCCGGCTCGACCGGCGCGTCGTGGTCGGCGGCGGTGGTGGTTATCAGTGGATCGAAACCGCCAGAACCAGCTTCTCCACGAACCTGGGTCTGGCTTCGCTCTTCGAGAAATACGAGAACCAGCCGGAGACCAACAACGAGCTGTCCCTCCAGACCGGCTACACCTTCAGCCGGCGGCTGGCGAAGAACACCACTTTCCTGAACGACCTGACCTATTACCCGAGCCTTGACGAGTTCTCCGACTTCTTCCTGACCTCCACCGCCGAGCTGCGGACGAATCTGACCAAAGCCATGTTCGCCAATCTCAAGATCCTCTTCAACTACGACGCCACCCCGGCGCCCGACCGCGGCAGCAGCGACACCAAATACCTCCTCGGCGTCGGCCTGAACTTCTGACGCAAGACGTCCGTGCGCGGCCAAGGAAAAGGGGACATTCTTGCTCTGTCTCGATCCTCAGGTGACGGTCAGGATCATCACGTTGTGCGTAATGACCCGCAGGAGCAGTTCTCGGGATCCGCCCCGGGCCACCGGTTTGATGCGCCCCTGGATCAGCCCGCGGCATTTGGCCCAGACGGCCATCTGGTCAAGCATGCGGTTGACCAGTCCGACTTTCACCAGATGCCCGAAGGCGCGCCACAGCGTGTTATGATCGGGGCCGCGTTTCATGCCGAGGGCGGCCTGCCAGTCCGGGCAATCCTTCCGCGGGGCCTCGACGCCCCGATAGCTCTTGTTTTGATGTTCTCGCAAGACCAAGCAAGCGAACAATTGCGGGAGGGTGAAGTCTTGACGGCTGAACTTGCCGCTGTACGCGGGCAGGAACTGCTGCGCGAGTTCATAGGCCGCTACCAACACCTTCCGTGGGGATTTACTCGTTTCCATCCTCTGATATGCGAAAGCCAACGCCGTGGTTCGCCGTGTGATTCTCTCCGGCAACGAGGATCGAGACAGAGCGAGAATGTCCCCTTTTCTTTTGCCGGGCAGGGACCGAATGGCCG
>VGYL01000289.1 GCA_016872975.1 Planctomycetota bacterium | reverse complement strand
GCCTTCGCGACCGTGACGAAGGCGATCGGGAGCGCGCGGAACGGCGACGCCGTCGTGGTCTGGCCGGGCACCTACCGCGAGGAGATTACCTTCCGCGGCAAGGCGATCGCCGTTCAGAGCGCCGCCGATGCGGCGGTCCTCACCGCGCCCGGCAGCTATGCGGTCTCCTTCTATGGCGCCGAGAGCTCCAAGAGCGTTCTCGCCAATTTCGTGATCACCGGCTGCGGCGTCGGCGCCGTCTTCTGCGACGGGGCCTCGCCCACCCTGCGCAATCTGACCATCACCAAGAATCAGGCCGCGATTGTCGCCTACGGCGGCGCCAATCCGTACATCGTCAACTGCATTCTCTGGGACAATGCCGTCACGATGGCCGCGTGGAAAGCCAATTTCCGGTGGGAGATGTACTATAGCTGCACCGACCAGATCGGTCCGGACAAGACCCGCGGCAACATCAACGCCCTGCCGGGGTTCGCGGACTCCGCCAATGGCGATTTTCATCTGCGTTCCCGCAGTGGCCGCTATGTGGCCCTGACCGATACATGGGTGTTCGATCTCACGACAAGCCCATGTATCGATACCGGCCACCCGGCCGACGGGCCCCGCGCCGAGCTCACCAGCAGCAGGATCGACATGGGCGCCTATGGTGGAACGCCCTTCGCCAGCAAGAGCAGTGAGCCCCGGTGCCCGTGAAGGGGCGTTGGAGCGGTTTTTCTGCGGTGAGGCAGGTGAATTGGCTCTTTGATATGCCAGATGTAGCGGCAACATAAGCAATCTCCCCAAGATGTGGGGGCTGGGGAGGTGCGCGAAAATTGGTGGAAATTGCGGCCCGCCCGGCATATTGTGCTTGTGTCGCAGGCCGCAGAGTCATATAATGTTAGCCTGAGCCGGTGACTCGGCAGGCAGCCGTGGCGCGGGCATGATGCCCACGCTTCGAGGGCGCGACGCCCTCGACCCGAGTTGTGATAGAGCCTTGGGTATGGAGGGTAAGAAGATCGGCAAGAGATGTCCATCCATCTCTGTGCGAGCCGGTGGGGTGAAGGGTCCCGATCCGACGCGGCGTGTCGCGTGGGGAGACTCCGAGAGAGCGTTTACACTCGTTGAGCTGCTCACGGTCATCTCCATCACTTCGGTGCTCCTGGCCATCCTTCTGCCGGCGCTGAATGGCGTGCGGCGTCAGGCGGCGGCGCTGACGGGAATGCGCAACCAGCGGGAGGTCGCCAACGGGGTCAACCTCTTTGCCGCCGACCACGGCGACCTGTATCCCCCATCCGTCGCCACCATCGGCTTCGAGAGCACGTGGCGCTGGTACGATCCGACCGTGCTGACCGGCAACCACAAGCGGAGCCCGCAGATCCACCGCTCGATGAGCGCGTATCTGCGCCCCTACCTCGCGGACGCCCGGACGGTCTTCTGTCCGTCGGCCCCCAAGCAGTACAAGTACCTCCAGCAGAGTTGGGACGCCGGGGATGATTGGGACAACCCGGACAATGACATGCCGCTGGACCCGGTGCACGGCACCTACTGCTTCTATTGGAACTATATCGGTTATCTCGGCGGCCCGCGCGAGCTGTTCCGCGGCCCGCGCGGTCCGGCCAGCGGCGGCCTGCACAGCCAACTGCTCGTCAGCGACTACTTCGGCTACGGCCACTGGCGTACGCCCGAGGCGTTCGCGAGCTGCGAGAAGCTCCCCGGCGGCGACATCGCCGAGGAGACGTGGCTCGTCTCGGCCCTGTGGTCGGCCGGCGGCACGCCGGAGGCCGCGATGCCGCAGGTCAAGCTCCGCGCCGCCTTCACCGACGGCCACGTCGAGACCTACTACCCCAATGAGGTCTCCGCCATGCGGGTCTCCATGACGCCGGAAGGCACGCCCCCTTACCCCGACGGCGGCGGCAGCCGCGGCATCTTCTACATCCCCCGATCCGCGGTGCGCTAACACCTGACCCACACAAGAGAACCAACGGCCCGGTAAGAGGCTAAGAAAGGAAGCCACAGAGGTCACAGAGAACACAGAGAGAAGAGCATCAGAAGGCGTGAAGGTGAGAAGATAGGGGGGAAGAATGCCCGGTCCTCCGACGTTCTGAACTTCTTACCTTCTTGCCCTCTGGCCTGGGCTCTTCTCTGTACTACAATCTCGCAGAACGTTGTCTTTCGTGCTCGATTTTGACTGGAGCGTTCATAACGTCTTGATCCATAGTGCGTTACAGCACTTTTCTCTGGGACGAACTTTTTGGTTGCGGCCGATGGGCGAAGCCCGAGGCCGCGCTGGGACCTCTGTGTCCTCTGTGGCCCAGATTCCTGTTCAGCCTCTGAGCGGATCGCTGAAAGGAATCCGCTGTGGATAAGTTGTGGATAACTTGCGCGCCGGCGGTAATTTGTCGTTTCTCTCAGTCGCAAATCACAGCAAAAGCCGTGCCGGGTCAGATAATAATGCGGCAGATCGTGACATCATACGTGGACGTTTGTTCTCTAAGTTTAGGAAATACATGTAGTTACAGACTCGCTACCAGTCCATACAAACAGGTGAGGATAGAGCGGGTTGGTTCGAGCGGCCCCTTTGTCTATCTTGCCCATTTTCACAGAATCCCCATGGATTCGCTATGCCACGGTGGAAAAACGGTAGATAACCGCCGTTCCCAGGTTCTGGACCGGTTCCCCCGGCCCCCTTCGAGCTTCCCCTTGGGGAGGCCCCCGGCAAAGAGGGTGTGTCCCGCACGCCAACAGCGCCCCGCGCGAAGGGCTGCTGGTATGCGCGGCACACCCTGCGGCGTTCTCTTTCACAGCCTTCGCAGGGTGCGTAGCACGCACCATGTCCATCAGATAGACGGTGCGTGCTACGCACCCTGCAGATGATCCCTACGGCTTCATCGGTGGGTTCTCCTTCTCGTAGTAGGTCATGAAGACCGTCAGGTCCTCGATGTCCACCTTGCCGTCGCCCCAGGCGAAGGGGCCGATGTCGCAGAGCGTCTGGTTCGTACCCCACGCGTCGATCAGCATTACCAGATCGACGAGGTCCACCTTGCCGTCGGCGTTGAAGTCCACGATGGGAAGGATCGGCACCTGCCACGTGCCGGATTCTTGTCGGAAGAAGTGCAAGGTGCGCCCATCGGGCGTGATGCGTGGGACGGCCTCACCTCCGGAACTGTTGACGATCGGCCCGAGGTTCGTCGCCGGTTGCCAGGGATCGGAAAGGCTGGCACGTCTTGCCATCCACAGGTCGCAGCTGCCGTAGCCGCCAGGGCGTACAGGATCACCCCACGGACTGTCGCCGAAAAGCAGCAGCAGACCATCCGGCGAGAGGGATGGGAACACATCGTAATAGGGACTGTTCACGCCAGGCCCGAGGTTCACCGGGTCGCCCCATGGGCCATCCGGGGTCACTCGGCGTGCTACCCAGATATCAGATTCTCCATATCCGGGGGCGCGACGCGATTCGAAGTAAAGCTCCAGACCGTTCGGCGAAACCCAGGGGCTGCAGTCGTTGGCCGCGCTTGTTGTCCTGTTGATCGGAGGCGGGAGGACCACAACTTGGCCCCACGGGTCGTTCTTTGTCGGGCGCGTTACCATACAGATGTCATTATACCCGTAGCCGCCCGGGCGATTGCGCGAATAGAAGTAGAGTGTAAGTCCATCCGCCGAAATGCAGGGGGCGTCCTCCACGTTCCGAGTGTTGATGCCAGGTCCCAGATTCTCCATGGGGCCCCAAGCGCCGTCGGTTGTCGCGCGTTTCGACACCCATATGTCGTAGCCGCCCTGGCCACCGGGGCGGTTATAGGCCACGATGTACATTTCCAGGCCATCATAGGAAAGACAGGTGACGCAACCGTCCATGTCAGGCGGGACAGGGAGCCACGTCACTTCGCCGAATGTGAAGCCTGCACGCGCCGCTGGCGCGTCGAAGCCTGAGAGCAGGCCAAAGCCAAGCAGTGCCGAGGCCAACACCGGAATCTGAAAGAGTCTCATCTCACACCTTCCCTTCTGCCCGAAGGCAACACATAGAACTGGGATTCCATTGTCACGCCCTCCAACACAGAAGGCGAGTTGATATCCGAACGGACCGTTGATGGCGCCCCAGAGTCTCCTGGGCGCGGGAGATGGCAAATGCACGGGCGAGCTTCCGCCCAGGGCGGCCGACCACTGCCTCATGTCGCTCTGGGCCCTGGCTCGATCCTGGCGGCAGTCGTGGTATCGCGCACGCTCGGCGTAGGCGTAGGCATCCTGCGGATCGGCCTCGATCCGGCGGGTGTAGAAGGAAAGCACTTCCCGAAAGTGCTCATCCAGGGTTTGGGTCGGCCCAAGCGCCTGGATGGTCGGGACCTTCGCGTCAAGCTCGGCGGCCCAAGTCTCGAAGTAGGGTGAACCCAGAGAGAAGACCAGCTTCGTTCCGTCCCCCGACCAGGAGCCAATCATGACCGGACCATCAAGAACGCGGCTGGGTTTGTTGGCGTCGAGGCTGTAAATCCAAAGCCCCGTCCTGTCGTCGCTATTGTTGCGTCCGGCCAAGCAGACTTCACGCCCCGACGGCGACCAGGCCGCCCCGCCCCCCACGGCGACAAACGCCGGCCACTCGGCGACCATCGCTTGGGAGCCCAGGTCCCTGACCTTGAGCGATGAGCCTTCCACATACGCGACGCGCCCATTGTCCGGCGACAGGGATGGATAGGAGTTTCGACACGCCATGATCTGTCTCGGCTTGGTTTCTTGCCCTCCGATGGAGATCGAACAGAGTGCCCTGTCCGCACGCGACTGATAGTAGACGGTCGTGGAATCCCTGCTCCAGGACGGCCAGCCGCCCCGCGCCAGGCGTCTGGGGTCTGTGCCATCGGACTTCATTAGCCAGACCTCTTCGTCCGCCACCGGACGCTGCTGGCCCTCGCCTTCCGATATCGCCAACTCCTCCAGTCGCAGGTTCGGGCGGTCGCGCACGAAGGTAATGTGCTTGCCGTCGGGTGACCAACGCGGGTCCTTGCCGGGAACAATCAGCAGGTCGGTTTCTTTTGTGGCGGGATCGAACAGTGCCACGGCGCTTCGCCCCTGCACTCCCAGACTGAACGCCAGCTTCTTCCCATCCGGGGACCAGGCGGCACTGAATCCATCCGTGGTCACACGGTGACCTTTGGCCGCGAGGCCCTGATAGGTCTCCTCGGCCTCGATCATCGGCAGGAAGGCAGCCCCGGCGGGCTCGCGATCCGCCGGATGCCAGGACCGGCCAGCCGCCAGGGTGTCGAAGGCGTACTTGGCGCACCAGTCCCGGAACCTGCTGCGAGCTTGGTGGCCGGCGCCGATGATCTCACGGAACAGAGTCGCGGCCTTGTCATAGTCGCCCAGGGCCGTCAGAGCACTGAACAGGTGGTATCGAAAGACAGGCTTGTCCGGGAAGGACGTCAGACACGCCGGGGCCTCGGCCACGACCTGTTCATAGGCGCCCATCCGCAGAAGAGTCTCGCTTCGTTGGGTAGACAGATCGACGTACTGCGGGTCCCCCTTCGGCGTCAGCGACAACGCAAGATCATACTCCGCAATCGCTTCTTCTCCTTTGCCCAATTCGCGCAAGGCCACTGCCCGCAACGAGTGCCCCAGCGGGTCGCGCCCACGTAGGTAGATCATGCCCAGGCCATCATCCCGCATCTTCTCATACTTTCGGGAGGCATAGTAGGTGAAGGCCCGCAGCCGCAGCGACTCGTAATGGTTCTCCAGCCGCAACGCCTGGTCGAGCGCGGCCAGTTGCTCCTGGATCGTCATCGCGGTCATGGCCCGCAGGAAATACGCTTCCGCGTTCGGAGTACCGCGTCTACGCGGGTCGGACTGGTCCTTCCCGCCTAAAGGCGGTACTCCGAACAGGAGGGCCTCGGCGCGACGGCGATGCTCTTCAAACTGCTGGAGTTTCTCGGCGTCCGGCGAGCCGGTTTCCCAGAGGATGCGGGCCAGGAGGGCATGGGCCGCCCCGGCGACTTCCGGCGGTTCCTGGAGCAGGCTCTTGAGGATCGTCTCCGCCTGGTCGAACTGGCGGTTGTCCACGAGGATACCAGCCTGAAGAAACCGGGCTGCGGGACCGACATGCCTGCTGGAGAGGACGCGTTCGATGATCTTCAAGGCGGTCGGACGGTCGCCCCGGGCATGGTGCTCCCGCGCCTGAGCCAGAATGTCCTTGTCGCGCAAGGCCTCCGCCGTGTCTTTGTGTTGCCGGCTTTCCGCCAGTTGGAGCCGAGCCCGATGCCAGGTGGACAGAAGCACGGCCACCCCGGTCAGGAGGACGCCAACCATCGCCACACCGACCACCTGAGAGCGGTACCGACGCAGAAATCTTCCCGCGCGATACACGGCGGAAGGCCCTCGCGCCAGGACCGGCTCGGATTCCAGGTGCCGGCGGATGTCCTCGGCCAGGCCGCTGGCGGTCTCGTAGCGCCGGGTGCGGTCTTTCTCCAAGGACTTCATCACGATCCAATCCAGATCGCCGCGGACCTCCCGTAGCATGGGCGTCCCGCCCATGAAGATCTTCGTAGGTCGTGTGTCCTCGCACGACGTCGTAGCATGGGCATCTTGCCCATGAGTATCACGGGCGTCCCGCCCGTGGCGATTCGTGGGCGCTCGCGCCCATGTACGGAGAGCCGTCTTGATCCGGGTCGAGGGCTTGACGGGTTCCTGCTCCCGGATCACCCGCTGCATCTCCAGGTAACCGGCCTTGCGGAGTTCCTCTTCGCTGAAGGGCGTGGTTCCGGTCAGGAGTTCATAGAGTAATACCCCCAGCGAGTAGATGTCCGAGCGGGTATCGATGTCCAGATCGCTCAATTGGGCCTGCTCCGGACTCATGTAAGCGGGGGTGCCGATCAGGTGGGCATAGCGGGTAAAGAGCGTCTTTTCCGTCAGCTTCTGGGTCGTGGCCTTGGCGATGCCGAAGTCGATCACCTTGGGAAGGGCTTCACCATCATGGCTCGTAACCATGACGTTGGAAGGCTTGATATCCCGATGGATGATCCCCTTCGTATGGGCGTGCTGCACGGCTTGGCAGACCTGAAGGAACAGGTGCAGCCGGTCTTTGGTGCCCAGATTATTCCCATTGCAGTACTCGGTGATGGAGACGCCCTGGACCAACTCCATCACGAAATAGGGTCGGCCAGTCTCGGTAGAACCCGCATCGAAGACCTTGGCGATGCTGGGATGGTCCATCAGGGCCAAGGCCTGGCGCTCCGCTTCGAAACGGGCGATGACCTGGCGGGTATCCATACCCAGCTTGATGATCTTGAGGGCCACCTTGCGGCGGATGGGCTCGGTCTGCTCGGCCATGTAGACCACCGCCATGCCGCCTTCGCCGATCTTCTCCAAGAGCTTGTACCGGCCGATGACCGTGCCGGGCGCTTCCGTCAGGGGCGGGCTCAGCGCCGGGGTACCAAGGACGGCGGGGGGATCGACCAGAAAACCGTCCTCGATCCCGTCGGCCCGGAGCAACGCCCGGACCCGGTCGAGGAGGTCCGTGTCGCTGCCGCAGGCCTCCTGCACGTAGGCGGCGCGGGCCGCGGGCGAGGTCCGCTCCAGGGCCGAGTAGAAGATCGCCTCTTCACATTTTTCGGGGTCACAGCCCATCGATCGACTCCTGCCAGTTGGCTTCACTGTACAATGCGAGAAATGCGGGTCCGATCACGTCAAGAAAATGGAAAATCTCTGCAAAATCCCGTCCGGAGGTCACTCGGCGCGGGACCTCCGGTCGATCTCCAGGCGCAGCCAGGAGCGGGCATAGCGCCAGTACCGGTCGGCGGTCGCGGGAGAGATGCCCAGTGCCAGAGCCGCCTGCGGCCCGGTCAGGCCGGCGAAATAGCGGAGTTGGACGAGCTGGGCCTTTACCGGGTCCCGTTGGGCCAGTCTTTCCA
>VGYL01000288.1 GCA_016872975.1 Planctomycetota bacterium | reverse complement strand
GGCGTTCTGGCGCAGCGAGTAGTTGGGGCCGAAGCCCTCGGAGGTCTCGCCGCTGCCCATGCCGCCGGTGACGTAGTACTTGCGGTTGACGATGTTGTCCCAGAGGCTCATGACGGCGCTCTGATAGTCGTGGTCATGCGTCTCGGCGGCCACGTCGGCCATCGCGGAATAACTGTAGGACGCGCGGACCGCGTGGCCCACCGCCTCGTACTGCTGCTGCACCGGGACGTGGCTCTGATCGTATTCACTGCCATTATTGCGGCAGTCGAGCAGGAACTTGGCGAGCTTGATATAGCTATCGCCGTGGCTGCCGGGACCTTCCATGTCGTTGACGAACCGGCCGAACCGCACGAGAGCCTGCTCCATCCCCTGGTGCT
Organism: Planctomycetota bacterium; assembly: GCA_016872975.1. Taxonomy (GTDB): domain Bacteria; phylum Planctomycetota; class Phycisphaerae; order Sedimentisphaerales; family Anaerobacaceae; genus PLanc-01. Next base: position 7,558 of record VGYL01000288.1, on the reverse strand, counting down.
CGTCGTACCAGTCCTTCTTGCCCGGACCCAGGTTGGCGACCCAGCAGTCGGCCAGCTTTTTGGCGGCATTGTAGAGACGCTTGTCGGCGCCGTCGGTCAGCGTGTAATGGTTGATCGCGGACTCGATGAAGTAGCCTGCCACGTAGCCTTCGTGATCGCGCCGGTTACGCGGGGACCACCGCTCGGCCCAGCGGCTGCGGTCGGCCAGCGTGTAGGCGGTCTGCAGGTAGCCGTCGGGCTCCTGGGCGGCCAGGATCTTGGGGATCCAGTCTTCCAGCGTGGCCTTCATTTTCTCCTGCGCCCGGAGGATTTCCGGATCGCCGCGCGGATCGACCATCAGTGCCAGGCACATCGACTCCACCGTCTGGTGCACCCAGGCATTGGAGAACACGTAACCCTTGTGGCGCCCGTGCGGCTCGCCGCGGAGGGCCTTGGCGGCTTCGAGGAAGTTGTCGATCCCGCCCTGGCCCTGCTTGAGGTTCGGGTCATTGATCTGAGCGATGCAGTGGGGAATCCAGTTGACGATCAGGGCCTTGGCCCGCGCGTTCCACAAGGGACTGTCGATCCGGTAGTTCTCCGTGTAGACGACATCGAGCCGATCCTTGGGTGGCGCCGGGACAGCCTTGAGGATCAGAGAGGACGAGGTACGTAGGGTGGGGCTTGCCCCACCAGGACTTTTCTCGGCCGTCAGTTGCAGGACGTACTCGCCCGCCTTCGAGACGGTGGCGGTCGTGACGGCGGCCTTGGCGTTCTCGAATGTCACCTGGCCGGGACCGGAGACCTTGCTCCAGGTCACCGTCACGCCCTCGCCCTTGCCGGCCAGGGTCTTGATCGCGCCGTTCAGATAGGTCCTGCCGCCCAGCACCACCGCGCGATCGACGCCCGCCGTCACCATGGGCGGAAAATCGGGCGACTTGCCGCTGTCGAGGACCTTCCATTCGAGAAGGCCGGTCGAGAACGTGCCGTCGGAATCGATTTCCAGTCTGAGTCTGGAAGTGCGGACCTCATCGAAGGTCATGGCGTTGTACTGATCGCCCGCGACGCCCAGACCGGACGCGTTGGCCACAGGGATAAGTGCCTGGCCGTCCCAGTAGAGCAGCCGTGCGGCCTTGGGCAGACGCACCCCGCGCTGGTCGTCCCACCAGTAGACTTCGATCCGGCCCGTGCTGATGGGCTGGCTCCAGTCGTACTGCACCCACTGGGTGCCCGTCCGGGGCCAGTTGCCGTACGACCCCCGGCGGTTGTCGCGCGAGTTACGCGGCTCGGAGCCGTCGTTGAGGGCGGCGGTCGCAGTGTCGCCCGAGACATAGGAAGTCGACGGCTTCCCCACAATCGCCAGATTCGCCCCGGCGGCCGGAGGCGTCTGGGCCTGTAGGGTGGGGCTGGCCCCACCGCAGGCCCTTTGGTGGGGCCAGCCCCACCCTACACAAACCAGGAAGACCAGCACGGCGCCGAATGATCGTCCTACTCTCATGGGAACTCTCCTCTGGTTGTCACAGATACGCTGAATCGTCACGGTGCGATCAGCTTATCACAACTCGCCCGCCAGGAACAGCCCCAAGCGGAGCCCGGCACACGCAACGTCGTCAGGGCAATCCCTCCGCATGTCATTGCGAGCGAAGCGAAGCAATCTCCCGGGTCACGAATTGACATTGCTTCGGCGCTGCGCTCCTCGCAATGACATGAAGAAGGCTGGTTGAGCGACTTTGCGTTCGCCCTGAACGACGGGTGGCTCGCGCTACTCCCAGCGACGGCAAACGTGTATACTCGTAGGGCCCTCGCTCCGGCGGGGTATTTCAAGGAGCAAAGCATGAAGAAACTGGTCGTCACACAGATTGTCGTTTCGATCGTGGGGGTGGGGGGGATCGCAAATGTGCGGGCCCAGGGCCAGGGGCCCGCTACGGCCGTGTTGCCGGCGGGCGTGAAGACGGTCTGGGACCTGGACCGGGCCGAGCGCGAGGTGACGCCGTGCCGCGAACGGATCTGCATCAACGGGCTCTGGCGGTGGCAGCCGGCCGACAGCACCGCCGAACAGGTGCCGGCAGGACAGTGGGGCTATTTCAAAGTCCCGGGGTCCTGGCCCGGCATCAGCAACTATATGCAAAAGGACTGCCAGACCGTCCACACGCATCCGAGTTGGAAGGACCGCCGGCTCCGCGACCTCGCCGCGGCCTGGTATGAGCGCGAGATCGCCGTTCCCAGTCGCTGGCGGGGCCGTCGCATTGTCGTCGCGCTGGAGTACCTGAACTCCTACGCGGCGGTCTACGTCGATGGGGCCAAGGCCGGCGAGATGCGTTTTCCCGGCGGCGAGGTCGATCTGACCTCCGTTTGCCGCCCCGGGGGCACGTACCGGCTCAGCCTGCTCGTGGTGGCCCTGCCGCTCCAGGGTGTCATGCTCTCGTACACCGACAGTGCCTCCGCCCGGGAAGTCAAAGGCTCGGTTGCCCGGCGGGGCCTGTGCGGCGACGTCTACCTGACCGGTACACGGCCCGGGCCGCGCATCACCGATGTGAAAGTAGACACGTCGGTGCGCAAGCAGGAGATCACGCTTGATGTGGCCGTCGAGGGGCTGGCGCAGGACGCCCAATATATCTTTCACACGCGCATTGCGAAGGACGGCCGCCGCGTGAAGGAATTCATGAGCCAACCCTTCCGGGCGGGCGGCCGTGGCACGGGCCTGGGGCCCATGCCGCCTCAGCAGGAGGCCGATGCCACCGCGGCGCACGGGCCGGATGCCCGGGCGACGGACCGCATTGTCTTCACCGAGAAATGGATACCCAAGGCGCTCTGGGACATTCACACGCCCCAGAATGTGTATGGCGTGGAGGTCTCGCTGTGGGAGGCCGGCGGCGGCGTGCTGGATGTGGCCTGGAACGTGCGGTTCGGCTTTCGCGAGATGTGGATCGAGGGCCGGGACTTCTTCCTCAATGGGACCCGCATCTTTCTCTCGGCCATTCCGCTCGACAACGCCCAGATCGGCGCCGCCTGGGCCACCTACGACGCCGCCCGCGAGAGCCTGCAACGGCTCCAGAGCTTCGGCATCAATTTCGTCTACACCCACAACTACGGCTGCGAGCCCGGCGCGCATCTGGGCTTCGCCGAGATCCTCCGGGCCGCGGACGACGTGGGGATGCTCGTCTCCTTCTCCCAACCCCACTTCAGCCACTACAACTGGCAAGCCGCCGACGCCGAGGCCAACAACGGCTATGCCCGCCACGCGGAATTCTACGTCCGGGCCGCCCAGAATCATCCATCCGTCGTGATGTACTCGATGAGCCACAACGCCACCGGCTACAGTGAGGACATGAACCCGGACATGATCGACGGCATCCAGCACGGGCGCGACCAATGGGCCCTGCGGAACGCCAAGCTCGCGCTGCGGGCCGAGGAGATCGTCAAGCGTCTGGACCCCAGCCGGATCGTGTACCATCATGCGTCCGGCAATCTCGGCTCGATGCATCCGATCAACTTCTATCCGAACTTCGTCCCGATCCAGGAACTGTCCGACTGGTTCGAGCACTGGGCCACCCAGGGCGTCAAACCGGTGTTCCTGTGCGAGTACGGCGCCCCGTTCACGTGGGACTGGACCATGTATCGCGGCTGGTATCAGGATAAACGCGAGTTCGGCAGCGCCGCGGTGCCGTGGGAGTTCTGCCTGGCGGAGTGGAACGCCCAATTCTTGGGGGATCAGGCGTACGAGATCAGCGAGGTCGAGAAAGCGAACCTTCGCTGGGAGGCGAAGCAGTTTCAGGCCGGCCGCGTCTGGCACCGCTGGGATTATCCCGCCGAGGTGGGGTCCAAGCGGTTCGACGAGCGCTACCCGATCATCGCCCGGTACCTGACGGACAACTGGCGGGCCTTCCGCGCCTGGGGCCTGTCCGCGATTTCGCCCTGGGAGTGCGGGCACTACTGGAAGCCGCGCGACGGCGTGGACAAGCGCCGCCAGGACCTGAAGGTCGATTGGGACAACCTCCAGCGGCCCGGCTTCAGCCCGGACTACCTCGACCAGCGCTACGAGCGGATGGACCTGGCCTACGAGCGCTCCGACTGGATCGCGACGGAAGCCGCCCAGGCCCTGCTCCGCAACAACCGGCCTCTCCTGGCCTACATCGCCGGCAAGCCCGCCCGCTTCACCAGCAAGGACCACATCTTCCATCCCGGCCAGACCGTCGAGAAGCAAGTCGTCATCATCAACAACTCGCGCGAGACCGTGACCTGTCAGGTAGGGTGGGGCTTGCCCCACCAACTGGCTCCCGGCGGGGCCAGACCCACCCTGCGAGCCGGGCCCGGCAGCGGGACGGTTACCGTAGCCACGGGCCGGAAGGAACGTGTCCCGCTGCGGGTGGAACTGCCGGCCACGCTCGCGCCCGGTCGGTACGAACTGACCGCGGAGGTCAGATTCGGTGACGGCGAGACCCAGACGGATCGTCTCGCAATTGACGTGCTGGCGCCTCCGGCCGATGCGCCAGTGAGAGGGACGATTGCCTTGTTCGACCCCCAGGGCCAGACCGGCGCGTTGCTGAGCCAATTGGGAGTCTTGTATCAATCCGTCGAGGCCGGTGCTGATTTGTCCGGGTATGACATCCTCATCATCGGCAAGGCGGCGCTCACGGCGGCAGGACCAGGACCGGACCTGCGGCGCGTGCGCGACGGCCTGAAGGTGATCGTGTTCGAGCAGACGGCGGACGTTCTGGAAAAGCGGCTCGGCTTTCGCGTGGCCGAGTACGGGCTGCGGCAGGTCTTCACGCGTGTGCAGGATCATCCGCTTCTGGCCGGAATCGCCCACGAGCATCTGCACGACTGGCGGGGCGAAGCCACGATCCTCCCGCCCCGGCTCAAGTACGAGATGCGGCCGCGCCATGGGCCGACCGTCCAGTGGTGCGACATTCCGGTCACGCGGGCCTGGCGCTGCGGCAACCAGGGCAATGTCGCCTCCGTCCTGATCGAAAAGCCCAACCGCGGCGACTTCCTGCCGATCCTCGATGGCGGCTTCAGCCTTCAATACAGTCCCCTCCTGGAGTACCGCGAAGGCCAGGGGATGGTGCTCTTGTGCCAGATGGACGTGACCGCGCGCACGGAGCCCGAGCCGGCGGCCGATCTGCTGGTCCGCAACATTCTCCGGTATGTCTCGGCTTGGAAACCGATCCGTGGCGAGGCCGTCCCGGCCTTGCGTCCCGCCGGCATCCCGCCGGCGGAAGAGGACAAGGGCAAGATGCCCTCGCCACGGGAGGGCATCTACGTTGGCGATCCTGCCGGGAGAGATTATCTCACATCTCTGGGCGTATCCGCGCGTCCCTACGATGGTGGGCGCCTCTCCGCCAGCCAGGTCCTCATGGTAGGCCCCGGCGGCGGCAAGATGCTGGCGGATGGAGCGGCGGCGGTCGCGAACTGGATCCAGGACGGAGGAAACGTGCTGGCGCTTGGACTCGATGAGACGGACCTCGGCGCGTGGCTGCCATTCCAGATCGCCATGAAGAAGGCGGAGCACATCGCGGCCGGCTTTGCACCGTTTGGAGTGGAGTCGCCGCTGGCCGGCGTTGGGCCGGCGGATATTCACAACCGCGATCCGCGCCAGGTGCCTTTGATGGGGGCGGGGGCCCAGGTCGTGGGTAACGGCGTCCTGGCCCGGGCCCAAGGCGCCAACGTGGTCTTTTGCCAGCTTGCCCCGTGGCAGTTCGAGGGTCCGCAAGCGCATCTCCGACGGACGCACCGGCGCGTTTCGTTCCTGGTCTCGCGCCTGCTGGCGAATATGGGAGTCGCCGGCATCACGCCGCTGCTGGACCGTTTCCACCAGCCGGTGGACACCGCCAAGTCGGAGAAACGCTGGCGGGAGGGATTCTACCTGGATCAGCCCCAGGAATGGGATGATCCGTATCGCTTTTTCCGCTGGTAAGCAAGACAACATCGATGAAAAGGAGAAACGATGAGAACGCGCGTACGTGGTACTACGTTTCACAAGCTCCGAGACGATAGGGATAGATTGCCGCGCTCGGCCAGCCTCGCTCGCAATGACATACAGCCGTCAGTCATGTCATTGCGAGGAGCGCAGCGACGAAGCAATCTCCTCCCGTTCGCCGCAGGACTTCCGAAGCGAGGCAGTAGTTTGCTCTGGTTGTCGCGTGTGGCCATTGTGGCGCTGGTTCTCGTCTTGCCCACGGCCGCTGATGCGGCGGGCAAAGACAGCGGCGCCCGCGTCTTTCGGGCCGGAGCGGCGGCCGCCAACATCACGCCGCCGTTGGATGAGCCGGTGGTCGGCGGCTGGGACTCGCCGCCGGGCACGCACGTGCACGACCAGTTGTACGCCCGCTGCCTCGTGCTCGATGACGGCCGGACCCGGCTGGCCTTCGTCGTCTGCGACAACCTGGGAATCGCCCGCGAGGCCTGCGATGCCGCGAAACAGATCATCCACGACAAGACCGGCATCGCCCAGGAGAACATCCTGATCTCCGCTACCCACACGCACTCGTCCGTCAGTGCCACCGGCTCGCACCGGCTCATCCGCGGCAAGGAGCTGAGTCCCTACCAGCAGTTTCTCGTCCGGCGGATCGCCGACGGCGTGCGGACCGCGGTCCACAACCTGGAGCCGGCCCAGGTCGGCTGGGGCCGTGCCCAGGAGCCCACGTCGGTCTTCAATCGGCGCTACTTCATGAAGCCCGGCACGCCGACGCCCAGTCCCCTCGGCGGCGAGGACAAGGTCGTCATGAATCCCGGCCGCGCGAACATCCTCAAACCCGCGGGTCCCACCGATCCCGAAGTGGCCTTTCTCTCCATCCGGTCCGTCACCGGCCGGCCCATCGCCCTGCTGGCCAACTACTCGCTTCACTATGTTGGAGGTGTCGGGCACGGGGCACTCTCCTCCGACTACTATGGCATATTCGCAGACCGGATCCAGCAATTGCTCGGCGCCGACCGGCAGAGTCCTCCGTTCGTCGCGATCATGTCCAACGGCACCAGCGGGGACATCAACAACATCAATCCCCTCGACCCCGCGCCGCAGAAGTCCGCCCCGTATGAGAAGATGCGCCTGGTGGCGAACGTGGTCGCCGAGGCGGTGGCCCGCGCGCACGAACAGATTACCTTCCGCGATTGGGTCCGCCTGGACGCCCGCCGGCAGGAATTGACCCTCGCGGCGCGCAAGCCCACGCCCGCGCAACTGGCCTACGCCCGCCAGATCCTGGACAAGCCGGAGAACGCACCGAAGCACCATGGCCGCGAGCGGGTCTACGCCGATCGCGTTCTGCGGCTGGCGGAGGCGCCGGACCAGGTGTCGATCGTCCTGCAGGCGTTCCGCGTGGGCGAGGTGGGGATTTGTGCCATCCCCTTCGAGGTCTTCGTGGAGATCGGCCTGGAGCTGAAGGAAAAGAGCCCCTTCGCCCAAACGTTCACGATCTCGCACGCCAACGGCAGCTACGGTTATCTGCCCACGGTTCGCCATCACGAGCTCGGCGGCTACGAGACCTGGCTGGGCACCAACAACGTGGAGATCCAGGCCGCCCCCAAGATCGTCCAGAGCCTGCTGACGCTCCTGCAACAGTGTCGCTCCGCCTCGCAGGATTGA
>VGYL01000287.1 GCA_016872975.1 Planctomycetota bacterium | reverse complement strand
CCCGCCCGCGAGCGCACCGAGGCCCATGCCTATGAGGAAATCACGTCTGGTGTTCCCGGCCGATTCCATCGCCAGCACCTTTCTGATAAGATCGCAGAGTCTTGGAGCACGGTCTGTGTGCCCGAACGGTCCATCTTACCGCCGTGGACGCGGAGAGAAAAGGGATTGGTGAGGCCGGGGTGCATGGCCGTCCCTGCACGGGCGTCCCGGCCCGGTCCTGACTCCCGCCGGAAAAGGGGACATTCTACTTTTCCTTCCGGGAGGGGGAGAAGTAGAATGTCCCCTTTTCCTCTTCTTGCACCAGGAATGACACATTGGGAGCGGAGTATGGAACGGACGATTCGCTTGGAGCCGCAGGACACGATCGTTTTCACCGGCGACAGTATTACCGCCGCCGAGCGGCGCCGGCAGGCTTACAGGCCCCTGGGCTATGGATACGTGCATTTCGCCGGCAATTTCCTCCTGGCCCGGCATCCGGCGCTGGACCTCAGAATCGTCAACACCGGCGTCAGCGGAGACACCATAACCGACCTGGAAAACCGCTGGCAGACCGACTGCCTCGCCCATCGGCCCAGCATCCTGAGCATCCTGGCCGGCATCAACGACGTGTGGCGGCGCACGATGGAGCCGGACTTTGCGGGAAACGCCGTAGGGCCCGCCAAGTACGAAGTAACATACGAGCAGTTACTTGTCCGAGCGAAGGAACAATGCAAGTGCCGACTCATCCTGATGGAGCCTTTCCTGTTTTGTCGGGACCAGAGGGATGAGCTGTATCGAGCCCTGATGCCCTACGTGGAAGCCGTGCGCAGACTGGCGGCACGACACGAGGCGCTGCTGGTTCCCCTGCAGAGCCGGATCGACCGGCAGATCGGGGAAGTCCCGCCGCAAAGATGGTCCGAAGACACCGTTCATCCCTACCTGTGGGCCCACGCCTGGATCGCACAGCGCTGGCTTGAGGCGACCGGCCTATGAGCGCGGCCCGGATACAATTTTTTTTCGTTCCGTAGATTCAGTTGTCTCAAGGACTAAGCGAAAAGCCGCGCCTCGAATCCTCAGATTTCTGCCTTTTTGGTCTTTACAGATTCCGGATGAGAAAGTAATCTGCCTGCCGATACGTGGCTCAACGATAACAACAATATCTGGCGAAGACCCAGTTTTTCCCTAACTACATGTAGTAGGTTTGGTATTGTAGCATGGAGGCGCCGAATGTCCTACAAGTTTGACCCAGAGAACCCTTTCAAAACGGAGCGTGCACGCGTGAAACCGGTCGTCCACGGGGAGAGCACTAAAGGGTTGACGATGGAGCCTTTCTTCTCCACACCGGGCACGCACCCGTTCGAACAGGTGGAATGGGAGAACCGCTCGGCCAAGATCGCCAGCGACAGTGGCGAGGCGGTCTTCGAGCAGGACAACATCGAGGTGCCGGTCAATTGGAGCCAGTTGGCCACGAAGGTCGTGGCGAGCAAGTACTTCTATGGCGATCTCGAAGGGGGGCAGCGGGAAAATTCCGTCAAGCAGCTCGTGCATCGCGTCTGTAAGGCCATTGCCGACCGCGGTTTAAAGGATGGGTACTTCGCCACAGAGCAACAGGCAGAGGTCTTCTATAACGAGCTGACGTGGCTGTGCGTAAACCAGTACGGGTCGTTCAATTCGCCGGTCTGGTTCAACGTCGGGCTTTATGACGTCTACGGCATCGCCGGCGGCAAGCACAACTACCGGTGGGACCCGCGGGAACGGACGGCGATACCCTGCGAGAACAGCTATGAATACCCTCAGGCTTCGGCCTGTTTCATCCAGTCGGTCAAGGATTCGATGGAAGACATCATGCGGCTGGCCGCCAGCGAAGCGATGCTTTTCAAGCATGGTTCCGGGACCGGGACCGACTTATCAACACTGAGAAGCAGCCGGGAGAAACTGGCCGGCGGCGGCAAGCCCTCCGGTCCGCTGAGCTTCATGCGGGTATACGACCAGATCGCGGCGGTCATCAAGTCCGGCGGCAAGACCCGCCGGGCCGCCAAGATGCAGTCGCTCAAGGTGAGCCACCCCGACATCAAGGAATTCATCACCTGCAAGACGGTGGAGGAAAAGAAGGCCTGGGCCCTGATCGAGGCAGGCTATTCCGGCGAGCACAACAGCGAAGCCTACGAGAGCGTGATGTTCCAGAACTCCAACCTCTCGGTCCGCGTGACGGATGAGTTCATGCAGGCGGTCGAGAAGGACGAGAAATGGGTCACCTATGCCGTGACGACGGGCCAGAAGATGGGCGAGCATTCCGCCCGCGAACTCATGCAACTGATCGCGGAAGGGACCCGGGTCTGCGGGGACCCCGGCATTCAGTACCACAGCACGATCAACCGCTGGCACACCTGCCCGAACTCCGGGCCGATCAACGCTTCCAATCCGTGCAGTGAATTCATGTCTGTGGATGACTCGGCGTGCAACCTGGCCTCCTTGAACCTGATGAAATTCCGCAAGGAGGACGGGTCTTTCGACGTCCAGGCGTTCAAGAAAGCGGTGCGGATCTTCATTCTCGCCCAGGAAATCCTCGTCGACAACGGCAGCTATCCGGACAAGGCAATCACGATCAACAGCCATCGCTTCCGGGCGCTGGGCCTGGGTTATGCCAACCTCGGCTCGCTGATCATGAGCCTGGCCCTGCCGTACGATTCCGACCAGGCCCGGACGATGGCCGCGGCCGTCAGCGCCATCATGACGGGCACCGCCTACGCCGCCAGCGCGGAGATCGCCCGGCTGAAAGGCCCGTTCGAGGAGTTCGAGAAGAACAAGGACCCGATGCTGAAGGTGATCAACCTGCACCGTCAGCACGCCTGCAACCTGCCGGAGACACACTGCCCGGACTACCTGCGGAACGCCGCCAAGGATGCCTGGGACGAGGCGGTGGATGCCGGCGCGAAAGCGGGATTCCGCAATGCCCAGACGACCGTCCTGGCGCCGACCGGGACGATCGGCTTCATGATGGACTGCGATACGACGGGCATCGAGCCGGATATCGCCCTGGTCAAGTACAAGCTGCTGGCGGGCGGCGGGATGCTCAAGCTCGTGAACAAGACCGTGCCCATGGCCCTCGAGCGGCTCGGCTATGCGCCGGAGGACATCAAGGCGATCTGCGACTCCGTCGATGAGCGCGAGACGATCGAAGGGGCTCCGAAACTCCATGCGGATCACTTGCCGGTGTTCGATTGCGCGTTCAAACCCAAGAACGGCAAACGGTTCATCCACTACATGGCGCATCTGAAGATGATGGCCGCCGTGCAGCCGTTCCTCTCCGGGGCGATCAGCAAGACGATCAACATGCCCAAGGAGAGCACGGCCGAAGAGATCATGGCGGCCTACATGGAGGGGTGGAAGTTCGGCCTCAAGGCCGTCGCGATCTACCGGGACGGCTCCAAGCGGCTCCAGCCCGTCTCCACGGACAAGCATAAGGAGGAGAAGGCCAAAGCGGGCGTCGAGGCCCCCATGCCGGCCCGGCCCTTCCGAAGAAGGCTGCCGGATACCCGCCACAGCATTACGCATAAGTTTTCGGTTGCAGGCCATGAAGGCTACCTGACGGTGGGGCTATACGAGGATGGTCAGCCTGGTGAATTATTCATCACCATGGCCAAGGAGGGCAGCACCGTCGGTGGCCTCATGGATGTGATAGGCACCTGTACGTCAATGGCTCTGCAGTACGGCGTGCCCCTGATCACGCTGGTGGACAAGTTCCGTCATGCCCGGTTTGAGCCCTCGGGCATGACGTCCAACCGGGACATCCCCTTTGCCAAGAGCCTGATCGATTACATCTTCTGCTGGCTCGGCTGCCAGTTCATCCCGGGTTACGCCGACAAGAATCTGCCCAACCGGACCGCGCCCGTCGCCAGTGGGAACAAAGCCGTCACGACCGCCCGGGAGCTGGTCGAAAAGACCAAGGACCTGGCCCACAAGATTGCGGAAGCCAAGGCGGCCGGCCACAACGGTAAGAAGGCGGGCAAGGCGGAAGAGCCCAAGCCCCCGGAGGTCCCGGTCGCGGCCAAGATGACGAGCCTGCTCCATCTGGACCGCCTCATCGGGCGGCCCAGCCGGGTAGCGGCCCCGGTGGCCGTCCCGGCCACCCCGGCGGGCGCGGCCCAGCAGGCCGAAGCCGTCCTCATGCAGCAGTTCAACGAGCAATTCGCCCACTTCGGCGACGATGCCCCGGCCTGCGACATCTGCGGCTCGATCACCGTCCGCAACGGCACCTGCTACAAATGCTTCAACTGCGGCAACTCCATGGGATGCTCGTAGAATTGATGATTGATGATTCGGGCGGGCGGCGACGCGGCAATCCGCCCGAGTGTCTTCGCCGGCGAACACTTGTACCTCGTCTCCGGCGTGGCGTCGCGATAATCGGCTGTCCGCCTTCCTTGCAGTGGCTCAGTTCAGGCGTGCCCTCGTCAGGCAGTGAAATCCTTGGCTTCGGCGAATCCGACGGTCCGGCTACGGGGTAGTGGAGGCCGCGTTCAGGACCTCCATCGTGCGAAAGGCGCCTACGATCCGCAATTCGGCCTCGACGGCCTCCTCTTGCCTGCCGAAGGCATACGTGAACGGCCAGGCCTCGTCGGGCACGATACTCCGGCAGGAAGCGGGAAAGAAATGGCCTACCGCCACGATGCGGCCGCGGGTATCGCGTAGCGCGGCCTGCAATTCCACGCCGCGTGCGGCGGGACCGACGTTCTTGATCTCCCCGATGACGGCTACCTGCTCAAAACTGTCACGAATCGCCCGGAAGGTCAGAATCGTAAAGCCATGCCGCTCCAGGCAGGGATGCCCCGCCTCTGCTTTCGTCCCGGTCCATGTCGCATCCGCCGGGGGCCGTTCGTCTCCCGGAGGAACCTGCACGGAGGCCCTTTCCGCCCGCCGGAGCCCCGTACAGCCGCCGGCCGGCAGCAAGAGACTCATCAAAAGAACAATTGCACCGCTTCTTTTCATTACTCCATCCCCTTGTTCAGCCCGTCCAGGCGGCACGGAATCCTTCGGACCGCGGCCGACCGTTCCGCTTCCCTGCTTGTTGCCTCTCTGGAAGCCCTCCACGGCCGCCTCTTTGTTTCCCATTATCCACTCTCGGAATCCCCGTGTCAAGGTTTTCTGGCCGGCCGCAAGACTCTGTTGTCGCAACAAAACCTCTTGCCCGGACCGCCGGCGGCTTGGTACAATGGGGTGACTGTCTGCATCTTCGGAGGACAGTACGTGAGCAAGGTCAAGGAAGGAACACCGACGAGGCAAAACGAATCTTGCTGGTATGGCGGCTGAAGAGCCCGCCACGGCCGGACGACAGGTCAATCCTGGTGTCCGAGTACCCATTGTCCCAAGGGAGGAAACGCGTCATGAAATCCAAAGGCTTCACCCTCATCGAACTGTTGGTGGTCATTGCCATTGTGGCGATCCTGATGGCGATTCTGATGCCATCTCTGAACCGGGCTCGAGAACAAGGCAAGCGTGCGAGCTGTCTGAGCAATCTCAAGCAGTTGCAGATGGCCTGGATCGCCTACGCCAGCGACAACGACGACCGGATTGTCAACGGCGAGGCGGAGTACGGCACCGCCGGCACGTGCACCACGCCGACCAGCGGCCGGCACCGGAACGAGAAATGGTGGGTGGGCACCGACTGCCATTCCGGCTATATGACGGGGCAGAAGCTGGCCCAGGACGTGCAACTGTCCGCCATTCGCGCCGGCGCGCTGTTCCCCTTCGTCCCCGCCGAGAAGCTCTACCAGTGTCCGACCGGCGTCCGCGGCGAGATGCGAACCTATACGATCACCGACGCCATGAACGGTCTCTACCGCGACGGGACCGCGAACGCCTCCACCTTCACGGGGACCCGGGTCGGTCGAACCGTGCTGTGGGTGAAGAAGATGAGCGAGGTCGTCGTGCCGGGGCCTTCCGAGAGAATCGTGTTCCTCGATGAAGGCCGCGTGACGCCGGACAGCTACGCCACGCACTATCTCAATCCCCGCTGGTGGGACCCTCCGCACGTCCGCCACGGCGACGGCACGAACGTCTCTTTCGTCGACGGCCACAGTGATTACTGGAAGTGGGAGTCCAAAGAGACCCTCAGCATCGGCAAGATGGCGAATCCGCAGCACCAGTACGTGCCGCAATCCCAGGAAGCCATGGACGACCTGCAGAAGATGCAGAAGGCAGTCTGGGGCCGACTCGGGTACCGGTAGCTGACAAGATCCGCCCCCACGGGCATACCGCGATTGGCCTGGCCGGCCCGATGTAGGATTTCTGCTTGAATCCTGTGCGCCCGAGCGAGGGGTTATCGGGGTTAAACCGGAGAGACGGCTCGCGCGGTGGCAATCCTTGTGACATCGCGCGGTGTCAGAATCGGCAACGTGAGAGGAGCGGTCAAACGGCGCGCGAGCCCTTGCATTTCCTGTACTGACGCGTACGGTTTTTCCTACGGGAAGCCGGCGAAAAAAAAGCTCAAGAAAGTGAGTCCGGCCTGCCGAAGAGGATGGTGACAGGTGAGCTGAACCGTGTGGCTCGAAGCTACGACCAGCAAGGTCCTCTTAACCTGGACTTGTGCCGTTCACCGTGGGGATACGCCAAATCGCAATCCGGACGGCACGAGGGGCGGTTAGGAAAAAAAGGAACGAGCCACCTACAATTGGGCGTGCCCCTGCGAAGTAGCAGACGAGTATTACAACAGGCTAGAACCGAAAAAAAGGATACCGAGTACCTCGTCTTGCCGTCGTAGGGGCTTTTTCTCTGCGCCCTGGTCCCGGCGCGTCCCCCTCATCGGCTCGGCCGCACTTCGTCTTCCCACGCCTTGAGCAGTCCCTGCAGGCGCGACACCGTCTCGGGTCGGCCGGCGCAGAGGTCGTTCTTCTCCTGCGGATCGGCGGCGAGGTCGAACAGGTGCTCCTGGACCTTGCCGGCGTTGTCCAGGACGATGTACTTCATCGCCCCGTCGCGGACGGCCTTGCGGGTCCAGTCTCCCCGTCGGAGCCGCCAGAAGAGCGTGCGCTGCTGGACGGGACCGCCGGCCTCCACGTGCCGGAGAATATCGATCCCGTCGAAGGGACGCGGGGAACTCGCCCCGGCCGCCCGGACGATCGACGGCGAGAAGTCCATCGTCAGACACGCCTGCGCGGAGATCGTCCCCGGCGCGAGCACTCCCGGCCATCGCGCCACGCAGGGGACCCGAATTCCGCCCTCAAAGACATTGCCCTTGTTGCCGGAGAACGGGGCATTGCGGCCGATTTTGGTCGCGCCGTTGTCGCTCATGAAGATCACCAGCGTATTGTCGGCGATGCCGTGGTCCCGCAGGGCCTGGAGAATCGCGCCGACCCCGTCGTCCATGCGCTCCACCATGGCAATATACGTGTCGCGCGTCCCCTTGTTGTAGTCACTCTCCCGCAGGTAGTCGGGCGGTCTATCGTTCGGCCCCTGATACGGCGTGTGGGGCGCTGTATAAGCGACATAGAGGAAGAAAGGACGCCTGGCGTTGCGGCCGCTGAACCGGACGGACTCTTCGCTGATCAGGTCGGTCACATACCCCTCCCGATCCACCGGCCGGCCGTTGAGGTACAGGGCCCGCTCGCCCGTGCTCTCGCGATGGTGGAAGTAATCCATGCCCCCGCCGATCGGGCCGAACCAGTGGTCGAAGCCGTGGTTCGCGGGGAAGAATTTCGGCTCGTAGCCGAGGTGCCATTTCCCGCAGACGCCGGTGGCGTAGCCGGCCGACTTGAGCATCCGGGCGATCGAGGTCTCCGAGGCGGGCAGGCCGAGATCGCGGGTCTCCCGCAGGCGGATCGCATCGTCGTATCGCCCCACGTTGCCCGTGCCGATGGCGCATTCCAGGCCGCCGACCCGGTGCTGGTACCGGCCCGTCAGCAGGGCCGTCCGCGTGGGCGAGCATTCCGGACCATTGGAGTAGAAGCTCGTGAAGCGCACC